>JAEUTM010000550.1 GCA_016788025.1 Bacteroidia bacterium | reverse complement strand
AATCACTGCTGGCGTTAGCGTAGAGGAACTGCAAGGAGGGGTAAAACTCCACATTACATTATTTGGCCTTCCAAATGCCCAGAACTTACCGTTATTATCGACCCAGTTTGTTGCTATGCCGGATCCAGGAACGTTGAGCGGTGAAGGAATCCCCATAGTACCAGTGATTGCTGCTACCCCCGGTGAAGAGCTTCCTTTCATCCACGTCCAGGTGTTGGTATTTGTTTCATAACGCCAAAGATCATTCAAACTTCCGTTAGACGATGTCCCCCGACCAGTACCACCCTGGATCCAGATTACGTCATTGCCGTCATTCCAGGCAAGCATCTCGCTTCTTGACCCCGGAACATTTGTAGAAGCACGAATTCCAATGCAACCATAGTTTCCAACCTGATAACTTAGATCCGAACCACTTACCCAGGTCCACTCATTGGTGGAAACACTGTACTTCCAAAGATCGTTAAGAGGATCGATGGTTCCTCCAAAACTTTTTGGAAAGCCATAACCGCCAAACATCCAGAAATCACCCGCGGCATCTTTCCAGAAAGCAGTGTTACGCCTCGCACCCGGTTTGTTTGAAGATGAGGCTAATCCTTTAGTGCCGTACACGCCGTTGTAGTTCGCCAAAACATCTCCTCCCATCCAGGTCCATTGATTGGTACTGATGGTGTATTTCCAAAGATCATTAAGAACAGAATAGGACGCGCTTGAAGATCCGTCGTACCCCAGGCCTCCGAACAGCCACAAGTTTCCGGAGTTGTCACTCCAGGTAGCACCGAAATCCCTGGAGCCAGGAAAATTTGAAGCTGTTGACACGCCCTGAGTACCGTGAACGCCATTAATATTATAGGTAGAAGATGTTCCCAAAACCCAGGTCCATTCGTTGGTTGAAACATCATAGCGCCATAAGTCATTTAAATAGCCGGGGCCCAGATTAAATCCCATTGGTATGGAATAACCTTTTCCACCAAACAGCCAGAAATTCCCGGAATTGTCAACCCAGGTCATTGCCCCTTGCCTCGCGCCTGGCGTATTTGTATATGAAGAAACGCCCTGAGTCCCATAACTACCGTATTGGTTTGTTGAGTTTGACCCTTTCAGCCAGGTGTATTCTCCAGTATTTGTATTATATCTCCAAAGATCGTTATAAGAGGCCCCTGAATTGTCAGTGCCGCCAAACAAGTAGAGAAACCCCGCATTGTCCTTCCATGAACTGCAGTTGTATCTTGCACCTGGATTATTTGTTGCCGAAGCAACACCCTGTGTGCCATAAATTGGGCTTACAGCCAGAGTAGGGTTACCGCTAAGCCAGGTAAATTGGCTATGTTGCGACTTAACATAAAAAGAAATTAAAAAAAACAGTGCTAAGATCTTTGGGTTCATTTGAGTTTTAAATAGAATATGGGAAGATACGAATTTTCTGTGGCTCTACTTCAACTTTTCGTTTTTCAAATGCCGGTCTTTATCGCGACCCGTTTTTTTATCAATATTCTTTTTGAGGGATTCTTCAAGATCAATTCCCGTTTGATTTGCGATACAGATCAGTACAAACAAAACATCCGCCAACTCGTCGTCAAGTTTTTTCTGTTTATCACTTTCCTTTTCACTTTGCTCGCCATAACGCCGTGCCATAATTCTAGCTACCTCTCCCACTTCCTCCATTAGCATGGCAGTGTTTGTGAGTTCATTAAAATAACGAACACCGTACTCTTTAATCCATTTGTCTACAAGCTGCTGCGCTTCTGAAATTTTCATAGTTATGCGTTTATGGTTCTGATGATACGCTCCGGAGTGGCAGATTTAATCCCGTTGCTTTCGAACTTCAATTTAAAGTCTTTGTAAAGATCACTGGTAAGGTCGCCGGCAACAGAAGGGAGACAGTAAGGCTTTACATTCACGGCGATGCCACCATCAACACCTTTTCCGATAAAAACGCCAGGTTTTGGTTCTTTCAAAATTCTATCGTCATTAGCAAGTACACGTTCAATAACCTCGCTTACTTTTTCAAGATCGGAATCGCCACTTACACTTAAAGAAATATCCAGTCTTAGATCTCCATGTCGCGTGTTATTGATTATTGTACCATTCGACAACTGACCGTTAGGCAATATCACTGTTCTGTGATCTCCGGTTAACAGGACTGTATTAAAGATCTGGATTTCCAACACCTCGCCGGATTGCCCTGCTGCCTCTATGGAATCGCCAACGCGGAAAGGTTTAAAGATGAGGATCAGAACTCCGCCGGCGAAATTCGAAAGAGAACCCTGTAAAGCCAGGCCAACAGCCAGGCCGGCAGCTCCAAGGATTGTTACAAAACTGGCCGTTCCAATTCCAAGCATACCGGCTACCGTTACAATCAGAATAATTTTTAACCCAATGCTGATAAGACTGCGCAGGAAGGTACGTAAGCTAACGTCTATATCGCGTTTAGCCATTGATTTTTGTGCAAGAATGGCTATACGTTTGATCAGCCACATACCGATAAGCAATACCAACATTGCTGATACAAAATTTGGTGCATATGCCACAATACTATCAATCAGCTTGTCTACATATTCCGTTATTTTATCCTCCTTTTCTTTTAATTGTTCCTTAATAACTCCAACTGCCGGCGCAAGTCTTTTAGGGGCTCCGTCTTCCTGCAAAAAATATAGCATACGATAAATTTTAATACCTTCACAAAACTAAACAAAAAATGAGAGCCCTCCTTGCATTGCTGCTTTTCAGCGGGACTTTGTGGTCGCAAAGTGCGGGTTGGGACACCACGAAATATCATAAATTTAAGTCGAGCTTAATCATAGGGATTTTTCAATCGCACCGCGACTTTAATAACCAGTTTGAGCAAACCATTACACCTGACAGTACTGGGATTTCTAAACACAATTACTATGCTGAATCAAGGGAGTTTACTGGTCTTGAGATTGTGTATGATAAATTCAGCCTTGCATTCAGTTTAAAATCTAATCCTAAAAAAGGGAGCGAAGGAAAAGGCAATACCAAGAGCTATGCATTTGTCTTTAATTATGGCAGCAATCGCTGGATGATGGAAAACTCATTCCGTTCTTTTAAAGGTTTTTACGACCGTAACACCTCAAACTATGACTCCACATTTAAGGAAACGGGTAAGTATAATTTCCAGCCCGATTTTACCAATATCCTTTTTCGTTCTAAATTTCTTTACTTCACCAATCATAAAAAATTCTCTATAAAGGCGGGAAGTACCTGCAACTACAGGCAGGTAAAAACCGCTTCTACCTGGATCCTCAGTGCCAATGTAAACTACAATTACATTTACAACGATACCTCCTTTTTTCCGCTTACAACCCGAAAATATTACGGCGATTATGCCTATATGAACAGCCTTGGTGTTTTCGGTATTTCTTTAAATGCCGGCGCGGCTGTAAACATCGTGTGGTGGCGGGCTTTTATCATGCAGGTAATGTTTATCGTTGGTCCTGAGCAACAGTGGCGCAAGTATTCCTATTTCGGTGATGGCACTACACGGCTCTCCTATTTTTCTGTCTCCGGCGAATTAAGAGGCTCTATTGGTTTGAATTTTAAACGTTGTTACATTATGTTCTTTTCCAGGAATGATTTTGCATGGTATTATAGTTCGTTTGTTGGAGCCCGAAACCGCTCGCTGGGTGGTGGCGTCATTCTCGGCTGGCGCTTTAATCCAAAAACTCCTGGATTTTATAAGCGGTTCCAGAAAACAAAACTATATTCGTACCTGTAAACACCGGCACTGATTATGAAGTATAAAAACCTGAAAGAATGCCTGGATGACCTGGAACGAAACGGACATCTGGTTCGGGTAAAGGAAGAAGTCGATCCAAATCTCGAAATGGCAGCTCTTCATCTTAAAATGTTCGAAAAGAAAGGTCCCGCTATTTTATTTGAAAAGGTAAAAGGAAGCAGATTCCAGGCTGTAAGTAATTTGTTCGGTACGCTCGAGCGCAGCAAATTTATGTTCAGGGATACATTTATCAGTATGCAGAACCTGGTTCAGCTGAGAAATAATCCAATGGCGGCAATTAAAAAACCACTGAGTTATATCTCTACAGGATTGTCTGCACTGAAAGCTTTACCAAAAAAAAACTCTCTTTCATCTGGCAATTTTAAAGAAATCTCAATTTCAGAACTTCCTCTTGTTAAACACTGGCCAATGGATGGAGGTGCTTTTGTGACACTGCCGCAGGTTTATACGGAAGACATCGATAAACCCGGTGTGATGGCATCGAATCTGGGGATGTATCGCGTCCAGTTAACCGGGAATGATTATGTTTTAAATAAGGAAATCGGATTACATTACCAGATTCATCGTGGCATTGGCGTCCACCAGAATAAGACCAATAAAAAAAATATTCCCTTAAAAGTAAGCGTCTTTGTGGGTGGCCCTCCATCACACACCTTGGCCGCAGTGATGCCTCTGCCTGAAGGACTCAGCGAACTCACCTTTGCCGGAGCACTTGGTGGACGCCGCTTTCGTTATTGTTACCAGGATGGCTATTGTATTTCACTGGATGCAGATTTTGTAATTACCGGGGAGGTTTATCCTAACGACAATAAACCCGAAGGTCCTTTCGGTGATCATTTGGGGTATTACAGCCTCAAACATCCATTTCCTTTGATGAAAGTGCATAAGGTGTATGCAAAAGAAAATGCTGTTTGGCCTTTCACCGTTGTTGGAAGACCTCCGCAGGAAGACACTGCTTTCGGAGCCCTGATCCATGAGCTAAGTGGTAGTGCCATTCCTAACGAAATTCCCGGTGTAAAAGAAGTGCATGCTGTCGACGCAGCAGGGGTGCATCCGCTTTTATTGGCGGTGGGCAGCGAACGCTACACGCCTTATCTTAAATCTAAACGACCGGCTGAAATTCTTACACAGGCCAATCGTATCCTGGGCACTGGCCAGCTTAGCCTTGCCAAATATTTGTTTATTGCCGCGGACGATAGCGGCACCTTAAACTGCCATCATGCTGCAGATTTTTTCAAATACGTTTTTGAACGTCTCGATTTCAGTCGCGATCTTCATTTTTATACAAAAACCACAATAGACACCTTAGACTACAGCGGTGACAGTATCAACGAAGGAAGTAAATTAGTGCTTTCAGCCTATGGAGAAAAAATCCGCACGCTGAGAACCAGTCTTCCTGAAAACATTAAACAGTACACTTCGGTGAATAACCCGCTGATGTTGATACCTGGCGTTTTGGCTCTGAATATCAATAAATTCTCCGATTATCAAAAAGCAAAGGAAGAAATAGCATCTCTTTCTCAATGGCTCGAAAAACAATCTGACCTGGTGGAAGGAATTGCACAGATTGTAATTTACGATGATTTTATTTTTAATGCTGCTGGCGATGTATTCAGAGATTATGTTTGGGTAACCTATACAAGAAGTAATCCGAGCCACGATATTTATGGTGTTGGGGAATTCGTAGAAAATAAACACTGGGGTTGTAAAGGACCGATGATTGTTGACGCGAGAAAAAAACCTCATCATGCACCTGAATTGAAATTAGATCCCGCAACAGAAAAAAACATCGAACGTTTTTTTAAAAAAGGAGCAAGTCTGGAAAAATGGGCTTAAACAAACATGGTGGAACAAGTTCTTATAAAAGAAAATAAGAAGGATTTTATTATTAATCTTTCTTTCTTTTTATGCCTTTGCATCATCCTTACCATCCGCATCCTTTTATTTTTTAGCATCAACATTAATTTTATCGATTCCGATCAACCCTTCGTTTGGATTGGTGCTGTAGATTATTCTAAGCTCTTGTTTTACGAACCGCGATTTTACGGCCAGGACTACAATACGTTTATGGAAGGTCTTTTTGCTGTACCCCTTCTTTGGCTCGGCTTTCCGGTTTATTATGCCGTTCCCATAGCCACCCATTTTATATACCTCTTTCCTTTTTTATTTACGTCAATTTATCTTTTCAGGAATCAGAAAAAGGAAAACGCTCTGCTTGTTTTAGCGCTGGTACTGTGCCTTCCGTCTGGTTACGACATTCTAAACAGTTTACCGCGAGGTTTTGTGACAGGTCTTTTCTTTTGCAGTTTTTACATACTTAGTTTTCTCAATCCGCATTCCTTCAGGTTTGCTGTTTTAAATACGTTGATGTGCATTGTAGGCTATTTTGTAAACCCGAATTCGCTCATCGTTAGCTTCCCCTTTGCCATGTTTCTTTTCCTCAATAACTATAAGGAGAAGGCTTACTACTATGCAATGTTTAGTTGTTTGCTTTTGGTAATTCCACTCCATCTCTTGTTTAACCAATTCTATAAAAACCATCCTGAATATGTGATCTTTGAACTGGTTTATGCTATTTCACCTGCGTATTTATTGGAAAATTTAAGGCATCTCGACCAGGCATTCCAACACATTAATTTTTTTATGGAAGACAAATGTTGGTGCCTGCTCTTGGTTTTTGCTTTTCTTGCGTGGGTTACATTCAAAAAAGAAAAGATATTATTCTTCACATTCCTGAGTTTAATTTTTATGATTCTGTTTTCCTTTCTTTCTGGCAAGGTACGCGACGGAGCTGCCTGGCCCTTTTATTCTTTCAGTCGCATGTATCTTGGTATTCCCCTAATCATTGGATTAATCTGTGCACGCCTAAAGCTTTCAAAAATGTTTATCTCAACTGTTACAGTAGTGAGCTTGCTTTTTTCCGGTTATAAACTGCTTTGGTTTAATGATAACATTAACTACCATACAGAACAAAGCCATTGGCTTGGAGTGCATCTGGTTTCATTGAAGGAGATCAAAAAATCCGCCGAAGGATACAAAGCGGTCTGCGAAAAATATCATCTGGATCGACTTATAATCTCGAATGGTTTTTGGTTAAGTACTTATCTTGATTATGGGGGGCCAGCTATATATCCAGATTTTCCGAATACAGAAGAAACAAACTCAGAGAGACGCTACTATGTGCGCGAACCAAATAAGAATAAGGTCTTCGAGAGCTTCCTTTACATTTCAACAGATTATAATCTCGATAAAAAACTTGCCGGGAGAAAGGATTTGCAATTAGAAAAATTAGACGACTATGGCTTATTCCTGGTAAAGAAGAACACTTTACCAAACCATTGGTTCATGGCCACCATGCGGGCTGCAGAAAGCCTGTAGAATTATTCCCAAAAGACAACGTTTATTGTGTAATTTCGCACATCTTTAAGCAATTATGAAAGCAGAGATCCTGACGATCGGAGATGAAATTCTGATCGGACAAATTACCAACACCAACAGTGTTTGGATTGCCCAACAATTAAATTTTATAGGAGTAAAAGTCGTTCACATGGCTAGTGTTTCTGACGAAAGTGATGCAATCCGGAAGGCCTTTGACGACGCTATGGAGCGCGCTGATTTTGTTTTTATCACCGGGGGGCTGGGCCCAACAAAAGACGATGTAACCAAAAAAGTATTTGCAGATTATTTTGGCGCTGAACTGGAGTTGAATGAAGATGTACTCGCACAGGTGGATAGCTTTTTTACAAAACGAGGGCGCGTGTTAAGTGAGGTGAATCGCCAGCAGGCTTTTGTGCCAAAGGGATGCACGGTTATCCCGAACAGGAACGGAACTGCGCCAGGCATGTGGATGAAAAAAAACAATACCGTATTTATCAGTATGCCCGGAGTTCCTTACGAAATGAAAGCCATGGTAACGGATACCATACTGCCGAAAATAAAAAAAGAAAACACTCTCCCATTTATTTACCATAAATCTGTTTTAACGCAGGGAATTGGAGAAAGTGTAATTGCTGAAATGGTGGGGTCATGGGAAGACAGTCTCGCAGCAAAGAATATTAAGCTCGCCTATCTGCCGCAGCCAGGCATGGTGCGTTTGAGGCTTTCAGGATCGGGAGATAATTTCGAAAATCTGAAAAATTCCATTGGTCAGGAAATCGAGTCTTTGAAAAGCTTAATCGGAAAATTTATTTTTGCCTACGAAGAGTATGGCCAGGAGCCTCCAAGTCTTGAAAAAGTAGTTAGTGATATTTTAAGAGAGCGCAAACAAACTCTGGCACTGGCGGAAAGTTGCACAGGAGGGTATATCTCCTCACTTTTCACAGCAATTCCGGGGGCGTCCGAAATTTTTAAAGGTGCAATAGTGCCATATACAAACTTGTCGAAGCATACGCTTTTACAGGTTGATGAAAAACTTTTTACCACTGTGGGATCGGTGAGCCGTGAAGTTGTAGAGCAACTGGCTCCTCACGTGATGCAAAAATTCGATTCTGACTACAGCATTGCCATTTCCGGTATTGCAGGACCTGGTGGAGGCACCGCAGAAAAACCTGTAGGAACGGTTTGGGTAGCTGTGGCCAATCGCAAAAAAGTCATTTCTCAGAAATTCCTCTTTGGAGATAACAGACAACGTAATATCGTAATGACCGCGGCCGCGGCCATAAACATGCTGAGAAAACTTATTCTGGAAGAGCTTTAACTGAGCTCTTTATTTGTTAAATCAGCTTGAAACGGCCACCTTTCGGGTAATTCGCTCGAAAAAACCGCTAATCCGCTCATTTTCAAGTCTAAAACAGGGCGGTTTTTGTATATTTGATTAAGGCAAAAAACCCATGTTTTTTCATTGGAAAGCCCAACTTTTCAGGGGTTTTAATTGTACAGTCAATTAACCTGTCGGTGTAATGAATATTCAGCAAAATTTGATAACTGCTTGTATTAACGGCGAACGCAAAGCTGAATATGAACTTTATAGAGGCACCTACAGTTATTTGATGAGTATTTGTATACGTTATACCCGGAACCAGGATCGGGCAAAAGAGGTATTAAACGTTGGATTTTTAAAAATTCTTACTAGCCTCAACCGTTACAATCCTGAAGTACCGTTCAAACCCTGGATCCGCAAAATCATGGTTAACACACTCATCAACGAGTACAAAAAAGAGAAAATACATTACAGCACCATGCAGTATGTTGAGAGCTATCATGAAAATGAGACGTATGCGGACCTGAACAAAGCTGTGCTGAAAATAGACGCTGACCAGATTTACGCATTTATTGCAAAACTGCCGCCGGCAAGTCAGCAGGTGTTTAATATGTATTTCATTGACGGTTTTAAACACAAGGAGATAGCTGAGATGCTAAACATAACGGAAGGTACATCCAAGTGGCATTTAAATGCCGCAAGGGAGAAGTTAAAGGAAATGCTAAGAGAAATTGATTTACCAGTAAACCTGATTTTTAATGAATAACGAAGGCAAATTCAAGAAATCGCTAAGCGATTTGGTCAATTCAAAAGAATTTGAATTTGATGAAGCTAATTGGGAAAAGGCCAGTGAGATGATAGAAGCGTCCAGGGGCGCCAGGGGGTGGAAAGGTACTTCGATAGTTCTTTCATCCTTATTGCTTTTTATAGCTGGCATTGCCGGCGCATATCTTTTATATCCTTCCGATAGTCCAAAAATAACCGCGGCCAAACCTAAAGTGGAAAGAGTCATATCTGGAAGCTCTCAAGATGTTGTCAAAAACGAAAATCTTCAAAAAACAGGTATAAGTGCTGGAGAAAAGACAAATGTGCGTCCAAAAACAAAGCCGATTCTAAAATCATCTGAGAAAGAAGCGGCTCCAATCATTGAAACGACAACAGCGGCACATATTACAAACAATACACACCCTGCAAAAACCGTTGCGGATCCTATCGTTGAAAAGCTCATTCCTGAAAACACAACTCCTGTCAGAGAATCAAAACCGAAGCAAGAAGTTGCACTTACAAGTTTCCCGGAGAAAACGACCGAGGCACAAACTCAAACAACTGCATCAGTTAGTATTCAGTCCGGGGAATCAAAATCAGAGATCAGACCGGCGACTTCAGTAACCGACAACAATTCAGATGTTACTCCAGACATCAAAATGTTGGCCCAGGTTAAACCAGAAATAAAATCTGAGCCGGAAACAGTTAGCGCCAGTGAGGAAGAAGAAATAAATACAAGTACAAAACTGTTGGGATTAACAGACAACGATTCCTCTCAACAATCGGAGAGTAAAGAATTAAAAGAAGAACAAAACCCGCGCTCCACCCTTATTCAACCTGTTCAGATTAACCCAGAGCTTGCTAACGAAGTCAAAAATCCGGAATTGTCTTCAAAATCCAGTTCAGAACCACCAAAAGGTGTCGGCATTTACCCTCTTCTGCCTGCCCCTGACAGCGCTATGCTTGAAAACGACCATGCCACAAAACTAACCTATGACATTAAAGAGAAACCTGTTTTTCTTTCCATAGAAGCAGGTGTTAGTTATTTTTATGGCTGGAAGAATCCGGGAAATACAGACGCCGCCGGATACAACCCATTTGTCGGCATTAATTATTTCCAGGCGGTACATAATAAACTTACCATATCCCTGGGGCTCCAATACACTACTGTTTCCAATCTGAACTATAGCAACCACGTCACAAAAGTAAGTCAGCTTGGACTTGGTGAAGAAAGTACCGTGACTGTGTTTACACCTACCAAAATACATTACCTGCTAGCCCCGTTACGAGTCCACTATCGACTCAATCAAAAGAACATTGTTGGGTTGGGATGCAATTTTGCCTATCTCTTAACTGTTGAATCGGATGTGGAGACCTATCATCAAACGATCAATTCCACAGATGGGCACACCATCTACAAAGACAAAGGTTACACCCAAGGATTCAGCCCCCTTGATGTTCAGACCAGCGTGTTCTATCGTCGCCGCTTGCTCTCAAATCTTTCATTCAATGCCGAACTTTTCTACGGTCTGGTTGACACAAAAGACAACACCTTTTTTCATTCAAATGTATTTGAAAGAAACACTGGCTTAAAAATTTCACTGGTTTATAATATTCTAAAAAAATAAATAATGAAGCTTCTCACATATAGCTTAATATTTGCGCTTCTGATAACGAGCTTGTCCTGCAAGAAGAAGGAGTACCCGGAAGATGTGGTGATTACGAATGCTCCCGTGTATTACTCCAGGTTGAAGGTAAACGATTTACCTCTTACGCTTCAGGCGGGTATTGACGATTATTATATGTACTCCTCGTACAAACAGGATTCCAATAATGTTTATGGTTTTATCGGGGAACTGAAAAAAAGCACTTGCGATAACTGTACCAACAGTCTCAAAATCCAGATCAACGATTACAAAACCTCCGTTTTTAACTCCCCGGTGATCGCAGACTCCTCATTCAAGATGGGAAAGTACGGTTTCTTTGCCGGCGCAAAAGAACTTTCATATTCGGTTAATTTTAAATCGTCTGTAGTATCCGACGAGTATGCCTGGAATTTTGGTGACGGAACAACTTCTACAGAAAAAGACCCTGTACATACGTTTATTAAGCCCGGCAAATACAATGTATGCTTAACTACCCGAAACAACAACGGTTGCATGAGCACCATCTGCAACGTTCAGCGTGTCGAGTCAGGAAATCCTTTCAAAGCTTCCATCAGCGTGCTTTCAAGCAATGGCAATACAGTCGTGTTTGCGAGCAGCTATTCGGGCGGTACCGCCCCTTTTAAATACTTCTGGAGTTTTGGTGATGGCAGCACTTCTACCGCCGTTAACCCTGTATGTAACTATAAATACCGTGGCGGTTATCCTGTGTCGCTTATGATAATTGACAGTAAAAATGATACCGCCAGAGCGAATTTTAATGCAGTTACACAAAACGATATGTCGTCTTGCGCTACGAACTATTCTGTTGCTAACATTAGCCCTGTGCAAACAAATCTTGCTTTGTCAAATGTGGCGGTATCATGGAAAGACGCGAGCGGCGTGGAATATGTTTCAAACACCGGGCAGCAATCAGATGATGCTTATTTTGAAGTGACATCTATCAGTAATGGAGGCCTGAACGAGAAAGGTCAGCCTACTGTGAAATTACAGATTCGTTTCAGCTGCAAGGTTTATAATGGGAACAAAGTAATTAAACTTACCGACGCTGAAACAGTTATTTGTGTTGCATACAGATAAGATTGAACTGACAGTATGAAATTCCGGGCTTTACAGAAGAGCATTAAGATATTTGTATCGTTACTCCTAACGGTATGCGTTAAAACGGGGCTTGCGCAATGCAATGCTTCTTTTGTGTACACGCTGGCTGCAAATGGCAATGCCACATTTCTAAGCACTTCCTCTCCTACTACTTCTGGAAGCACCTATACCTGGGCTTTCGGAAACGGTAGTTCCAGCATTACTTCCGGAGGAACCATTACAGCCTTCACATCATACACATTAAACGGTGTTTACCCTGTGAGTCTGACTTATTTCTCTGGAAGTTGTATAGATACCATGACTACAAATATCATGGTGAATTCTCTTACCGGAGGTACCTGCGGGATTGTGCCTCAATTTGGATACTCACAGGGTAATAATCTTGTAAACACCTACATAAATAATTCCACCGGCACAACGGGTTCTACAACATACAGTTGGAATTACGGAGACGGCACCACGGGTGTAGGTTCTGCAACATCGCATACATATACTACTCCTGGTGCATATTTAGTTTATCTAACTGCAATAAATAATACTACGCAAGGCTGTATTCAAAGTACAGTTATGCCGGTTGTTGCAGGTTTAGTAAATTTTACAAACACACCATCCGGCTCTGGCATATTTACACTCACAAGTATTTCTGCTCCTGCGGGCACATTTACTGATTACGATTGGAATTACGGCAATGGTCAGCCCAACTATACTGTAACCGGAACTCCAAGTGCAGTTGTAATGTACACCTCAAATGGTGCCTACCCAGTAACCCTCCAGATTACTAATGCCACAAATCCGCCGTATTCTGGTTCCGTTACCAAAACTTTAGTTGTCAGCACTTATACTTCCGCTGGCTGTAATCTCCAGGCAGGTTTTAACTATACTCAGATCAATGGAGGCATTAGTCTTCAAAACACTTCGCAGGGAGTGTATTCCGGCACATCTTATACTGTAAATTATGGCGACGGAGCCACATCCAATACATTTCCTTCCATCCATACTTATTCATCCACTGGGTTGTACACGGTCCAGCTTATTGCGAGCAATCCATTTATCGCGTCGTGCACCTCGTCATTTGCTTTAAGTGTCAGCGTATGTTCCCTGAACTTTAATGCTGTTTCACAAACCACTAGCAGTGTGGTAAACTTTACCGGTACCGCAAGTCCAAGCAACACCAACACTTTCCATTATTGGTATTTCGGAGACGGCAATTCCGCGCAGGGAACAAATTCGTTTGTTGTAAGTAACACGTATACATCCAATGCGGTTTACCAGGTTATGTATGGGATAGCGAGCAGCGCTCCTTTTTGTTCCCTGGCCATTAGTGCTCCTGTAAATCCTACATGTACCATTGATGCCAATTTTATAAGTACGCCGGGTGCCGTTGGTTTGTATTCATTTTCAAGCACCAGTACCGGTGCAAATACCTTAACCACTTATTCGTGGGACTACGGAGATAACTCGGCCATAGGTAGCGGAACCAGTACTTCTCATCTTTATTCTGCCAATGGCACCTTTACAGTTAAACTGATTGCAAACAGCGGTTTTGGATGCATTGATTCTGTGATGCATACTGTTACTATCGTCAATTCCGGCACCTGTAACGCCAGCTTTACTTATGCAGCAAATTCCAATGGGAATGTTTCGTTTCTCAGCACATCTTCTGGCGCCGGGTCTTCAACCACTTATACCTGGGATTATGGCACTGGGACTTCGCTTGCTGGCAGCGTTTCTTCTAATTATACTTATCCTGCTCCAGGCATTTACACAGTCACCCTTCATATTCTCACTAGTCCAGGAGGCTGTTCATCTTCAAATAGTCAAACTGTATTGGTACCCGGTACGCCTTGCAATCTTAATGCGGACTTTTTAGCGATTCTTGTAAGCACAAATACTTTTTCATTTACGAACACCACAACCGGAACGGTGGCTTCAACATCTTATACATGGGATTTTGGCGACGGGACCTTTTCTAACAGCTTTCAACCCGTTCACACCTACAGTACAATGGGTCAATATCAAGTGCATTTGTTTGCGAGTAATGCCAGTGGCTGGCCAGTTTGTACTAGCAGCTATACCTTGTTTGTAACGACAAGCTATACCTGTAATATGCTTGCAAATTTTTCGCACACTCTGGGTTTAAACGGTTCTGTAAATTTCAGCAACACGTCTACGTATAATAACCAGGCTTATGCTAAAAATTACTGGAACTTTGGAGACGGTGTGATTTCTTATGCAACGAATCCAATTCATAACTACAGTAATGCGGGAAGTTATCTCGTGTCGTTAACAATAAAGGACACTATTACTCCAATTTGCCACGACAGTCTCGCACAGTATATTAATGTTACTGGGATTCCATGTAGTGCGATATCTAATTTTACACTCATCCCAACCAACAGCGCTGGATACTGGTTCGCTATTCCCGACTATCCCTGGAATTTAAGTGCTGCAAGCTGGACTTGGGGCGATGGCGACACCAGTAATACACTTTATACTTCACACCAGTATTCGGCTTCAGGCACTTACTCCATATGTCTCACTGTGACTGCTTCCTGCGGGTCAGTTTCGTCCTTTTGTATGAACCAACTCCTGAGTAAAGGATCTGAAGAAACCTCAGGAATTGTGAATGTAAATGTGATTCCGCCTGCGCTTTCGTTGCGGGTTAATGAAGAGGTGCTTAACACAGGTTATTCAGCTTATCCAAATCCCAACAATGGCAGATTTACGATCTCTGTGAATGGTCTCTCGCCGGAACAAACAGATATTGCGATCTACAATCTTCTTGGGTCTTGTATCTATACAGAAACGTTTAACACGTTTAGCACAAACCTTTCCAAAATTATTGACCTGGAAAGTCAGATTTCGGGAGTCTATCTGCTTAAACTCAGGAACGGAAACCGGGAAATCACTAAAAGAATTGTTATCCAACGTTAAAATCCCAACTATTTTCTCATTTAACTTGTATATAGATGAATAGACGCCGCTTATGCGGTTGTAGTTTATAGTTGTTTTAATTAAATGAGGTTTAATCCTCGCGAAAAAGCTGCCTGTGTGTGAGGCGGCTTTTTTATTTGAGATTGATTAGTTCATTGGTCTTCAGAAGAAGATCCATAAAAAGGATTTTTGGATTTGCATTCCTTTCTACATAGTAGTAATTGGAATTAAACTCTTCCACAAGTCTTTCATAATTTTTTTGATTTACAAATGGTGCAAATTTCTCCAGGAACTGTTTTTCCTGTCCGCTTAACCTGACAAGGTTCCGGTCGCCAAAATTATACATAAGACTGTCGCGAAACACTTCAAGCCCATACTGCAAAAATTGTTTTTGCTTTTCACGGCCAATTGTTGCATTGTCATCAATCCAGGACAAAGCCTTCGAGCAGTCGAATTTGAGTGCAAGGCGCATAAAGGCCTGAAAATTCGTAAGAAAAGAAACGCTTTCCTCGTTTTGGGAAATCAAATGAAGCGCCTCAGAATAGCTTCCGTTAGCAAGAATAGCTGTTTGCTTAGCCACTTCCGAATTTATTTTGAAACGTTCAACAAGTGCAGTCGAAATATCGGCCTCAGATATAGAATAAAAAGGAATTTGCTGTACACGTGAAAAAATAGTAGCGAGCAATTGTTCAGGATTATTGGATACCAGAATAAAAATAGTTTGCTCAGGCGGCTCTTCCAGGATCTTGAGTAGCTTATTAGCAGCTTCTGCGTTCATTTTTTCCGGCTCCCAGATAAGCATCATCTTGTAAGAACCTTCATAGCTGGTGTAGCTTAACTTTCTTAGAATGTCGTTTGCTTCTTCTACCGGAATGATAGGCTGTTTATTTTCTGCGCTTATTTCGTTAAACCAATCGTTGAGGTTTAAATAAGGGTTAGCCAAAAAAGCTTCCCTGAACTCTTTCATCAGATCGTCACTGCTTTTAACATCCTTGCTCTTGGCAATAGGAAAAACAAGATGAAGATCAGGATGCACAAGTTTCGATACTTTGCTACAAGACGCACAAACACCGCAGGAGCCATTTTCTTTTTTATCAGTGCAATAAAGGTGCTGTGCGAAAGCCAAAGCTGCGGGCAGATTACCACATCCTTCGCGCCCCGAAAACAATAACGCGTGCGGAACCCTCTCCTCTTTAACCATTTTAATCAAACGGCTCTTGGCTTCTGGTTGTCCGACTATATTTTCGTAAAGCATGTTTTAATATTACAATGATTATTTGTTGTTGAATTCATTCATACAACGTTCCAACCCAATAAATGCAAAAGCTTTCACCGCGTCCGCAGCCAGCTTAATCCTGTCATTAAGAGTCTTTAATTCCTCTTCGTTCCATTTCCCCAACACGTAATCCACCTGTCCGCCTTTATTAAACTGATTGTGGATCCCGAATCGCAGTCTCGGATAGTCTTTTGTATTTAAAACTTCCTGGATATTTTTTAATCCATTGTGTCCGCCATCACTGCCTTTTGGTCCAAGTCGTATTTTTCCAAATGGAAGCGCGAGCTCGTCTACAATTACCAAACTATGGTCTATCGGGATTTTTTCAGCCTGAAGCCAGTAGTTCATCGCCTTACCGCTCAGGTTCATATAAGTGGTGGGTTTAATAACAATAAGGGTCTTACCTTTATGTTTAACCTCCGCTACGTCGGCATAGCGACCAGAAGAAAACTTAACACCTGCATCAAGCGCCAGCCTGTCGGCTACCTTAAACCCAATGTTGTGCCTTGTTTCTGCATATTCCTCCCCTATATTCCCCAGGCAAACTATCAGAAACTTAGACATGGTATGTAAATTTTGTATTATTTGGTCTTGTACAACTTATGTTTAATGTTGTATCGGATACAATCCCAATACTCTTTTGTGTAGTCAACAAAGATCTCCTCTCCTGCTTCGATATCTCTTTCCGCCACAATAAAACAACGTTCACCAAACACCTGGTAAGTCGCATTATTTTTCAGCCCTTTTACACGTCTCAGGCCCATGGCATCATTAGCATACCGCGCCTTAAATCTGGGTGTTGAATAGGCGTCAATACACCTGCTTTTATTAATAAAGAAAAGATAACCATCCTTGTCTTCGCTTACACGCTTCTCATATTCTTTCCAATCAATAATTTCACCTTTATATTCAATAATCTTCGCGTCCTTTTTAATGGGTTTCTGTGTGAAGAGGCCTTTTCCTGCGCCTGGCAATTGGGAATCTTTAACTATAAATGACATATATAAAAAGTTCAGTAACGGCGACAAAATTATACTTAAAGCAGATAAAAAAACAGACTTTTTATAAATGTTTAAAAAAATCCCGCTCGGTTTAAAGATACCCTCCTGTTATCTTTTTAAACGCGGGGTGTTCGGCCAGTTCAGTCACTTTCAGGAGGGTCTGGCTGTGACCATCCACTATCAAAACTTTATCGCAATACCTGCTAACCAGATCCAGGTCGTGAGAGCTTACCAGGATCGTTTTCCCTTCACGGGTTAATTCTCTCAGCAAAAGAAAAAGTTTATGTTTAGATGCAAAATCAAGAAAAGCGGTTGGTTCATCTAATAACATAACCGGGGTTTGTTGCGCAATGGCCCGTGCTATACTTGCTTTTTGAAAGAGCCCGTCGCTCAGTTCGTGTAATAATTTGCCCTTGTATTCCTCTATCCCGCAAATTTCAAGGGCCTGGTTAATTATCCTGTGGTTTTTATCTGTTAGCTGATGAAATGAATTTGTGTAAGGCATTTGCCCTGCAGCCACCAGGTCGAAAGTTGTCAAGTTAAAACCCGCTACCTTGTCTGTCAGCACCACAGAAACCAATCTCGCAATCTCAGAAAGTGATATCTCCCTGATGTTCCTGCCACGAATATAAATGTAGCCTTCAAGACTGGGCTGCAAGCCGCAAATACTTTTTAGCAAGGTAGATTTACCTACTCCGTTCAAACCAATAATACCAACGAGCTCCCCTGAAAAGAACTGAAGATTCACATTGGTCAATATCTTTGCAGAAGCCTGCGATGACTCGTATCCAAGAGTAGCATTTTTAATAAATATGCCTGGTTCCTCTTGCATTACCAACTTTTGTTTTTAAACATTAAATAAATAACCAACGGTGCCCCGATAAAAGTTGTTACCATGTTAATAGGCAGAGAAACATTTTCAAAACCAGAATGGCATAAAGCATCAGAAATAAGAAGAACGATGCTTCCAATCAACAGACACGAAATCAAATGGATTTGCTGTCGCGAGGTGTTAAACAGCATTCGGGAAAGAATTGGCACCGCAATTCCAACAAAAGCCAGTGGGCCGCAAAATGCTGTTGTTAAACCGGTAAGGACAGAAGAAATTAAAATAAGCCAGAATCGCGCTCCCTTATAATTCACCCCAACGTTCTGTGCATAATTTTCGCCCAGTAACATAGCGTTTAGTGGTTTTATAAAAAAAGTCAGTGCCAACAAAGCAAGTACGGAAAGCGGTAAAAACAGTTTAAGGTCTCCGGATGTGGTATTGGCAAGTGATCCCATTCCCCAAATGACGAAGCTCTTAAGGTTATTTGGATCTGAAAAATATTCTAAAGCTGCCTGGATAGCGCCGCAGATCTGTGAGAACATAATTCCAATCAATAACAATACCACATTGCTGCTTACCTTTTTTGATACGATTAGAATGAGTATGGTTACCAGCACGCTACCGGTAATTGCCGCCAGAACTATTACTCCTTTTCCCAAAAAATACCCTGGTGCGTTTATCAGAGTTGAACCAGCAAGCAGGCAAAGTGCGACTGACAAAGACGCCCCTGAACTGATTCCTAAAACATAAGGACCCGCGAGAGGATTCCGGAACATAACCTGCAAAACCAGCCCCGATGCTGCAAGCGTTGCTCCGGCGATAATCGCTGTAATTGTTTTGGGAAAACGAATCTGCGAAAAAATAAAATTCGAACTGTTCAGGTCCGAAAATCTGATCGTTTCACTACCGCCATAAAATAAACTCAACACCGTACACAGAAGGAACAGTAACACAAGACCAGTAAATTTTATAGTGTTGCTTTGGATCAATTTATTTGTTCGTAATAATAAAACTCTTTTCGTTTGGCCGGATGAAAGATGCCAATAAGATCGCTCAATATTCTTTCAGGGTGAATCATTCCCGTTTCCCAGTAGTCGCTATAACCAAAACTATTTGTGTGCTTTGTATTATTAAAAAGATTCCCCGTTTTAAAGGCCTTAAATTCTGTATACCTTGGCTCGTAACTAAGTAGTTCCTTTTTTGTTTTAACTGTTGAAAGATTGATCCAATAATCAGCATCTTTTGCCCTTGCATAAACTTGTTCGAAGCTCAAAGGCAAACTACCCGACTGTGTTTCATTTTTCCACAAATAATCTGCAGCCGCGTCATTAAACAGGGTAGCAACATAACTTTTTCCTCCGGGAAGGTACCAGGCGTCGCTGTATTTTATTTCGCTAAACACTGTTGGTTTTTCTTTTGCAGAGTCGGCTTGCGATTTTAAACTCAGATAAGAGCGCTCTACCTCATTAAAAATCGAATCTGCCTTTTCCTTTTTATTCACAAAGAGTGCAAAAAATTTAATCCATTCCGCACGTGCCAGCGGCGTTTCTTCAAGATGATCGATGCTGATCGCAACTGGAATCCTTGTACGTCGCAATTTTTCATCCAGATCCTTTTCCCAGTCTCCCATACCAAAGGTAAATATGATGTCTGGATTCAAAGCGACTGTTTTTTCCAGGTCTATCTGGGGGCCACGGGCCAATTCCTTTAACTCGCCTCTTTTGAACTTTGAAATAATCTGCTGTTCATTTACATAATCAATGTTGTCAATGGCAACAATCCTATCGGCGCTGTTGAGTTCGCAAAACATAGCCGAATAAATGCTGCTCAGCGAAGCAATTCTGTTACACGGGCTTTTAATCCATACGGCGTTTTTTATGATTACCTCTTTAGGCAACGAATCAGAACTGATCATAAAAACGGAAGTCGTATCATGGTTTTTCCTGTTTCCAAAGAGATATAACACATCGTAGTTAACGTGATGGACCACAGAGAATCGTTTTGCATATTTTAAACCGGTTTCTGACTGGCCTTGTTCTTGTGAACTTTCATTTACCTTAGGAGAGTCGCAGGCAGTGAGGAAAGCCATACAAACAAAAACGATAATAAATTTTGCACTATACATAAAACTCAATTTCAAAAACACTTCCTGACGGGGTATTATCTTTCAGGCCTATTTTTGCGTTGTGTATTTTAACAATGTAATTTACTATAAACAATCCCAAGCCTGTTCCTTTTGTGTTCCGCGTATCTTCGTTGCCAATTCTGTAAAATTTATCAAAAACCCGACTCTTATTTTTGTCGTCAATTCCAACTCCCCTGTCGCTCACTGATAAATGCACCTTACTCTTCTCTCCACGGCAAAGTTGAATGTTAATATGCTTTAGTGATGGGGAATACTTGAGCGCGTTGTCAACGAGATTGATAATGATGGAGGGAAAAATATTCGGATCCACGGCTACCATAATATTTTCTTCCAGGCTCATCGAAATGTGTCCCGCATCGAGATCGTTTTTATAATAACGATTCAGGACGTTTTGAGTAAGTTCGGTAATATTTACCTTTTCCAGGTTAAATATAAAATCCTTGTTTTCAAGATTACTTGCCAGCAGAATATTATCAATGAGCATGTTCAGGCGTTCCGTTTCGAGTAAAGCATTGCCAATAAGTTCCTGTTGTTTTCCTTCGTCGAGCTTTTGTTTTTTTAATGTCTGGAGTTGCAATTTAGTTGCCGCAATCGGCGTTTTTAATTCGTGTGTAACGCTGAGGAAAAAATTCTTCTGCTGATTATTAAGATCATTTTCTTTGTCAACCGCCTGTTTTATTTTGTATACGCCAAACAAGAGCAGGAGTAAAAACACCATGCCTTCACTGACGATCATTACTGTTTGCATCTTTTTTTTGTGATGCAACACGGCAAGGTCCTGCCTCAACTGCGCCTCGTTCGTCGAAGAAAGTTCAATAAGCTTTTGTTTTTCAGAAATGATCCGATCGTTTTGTTTTACCAATAAAATTTCCCACCAGAGAAACTGAAGGAGTATATAACCAAATAATATACCCAGGATAATTATGGAACGTGATCTAGCTTTCATTTTGCACTTCCGGAAATTCTATCAGATCTTCCATTTGACTCAAGACCTCTGCAGCGCGCTTAATAGAATCTACATCTTCAACCGTTAAATGTAACTTATTGTTTTGTTCCTTAAGGGCGCAAAGGTTAGGATATTTTTGCGCGAAGGCCAGTGCGGCTTTAAACATCGGGCTCGAAAAATAATCGCTTTGCTGCTTGTTTAAAAAATAAGCAAGCATCTTTTTATTTTTCAGCGTTAATTTCTCGAATCCCATGCGCATGGCTTTCCAGCGCAATCTAACCACGTTAATCAACTCAATAGCTTCGGGTGGGACTGGCCCGAAACGATCTCGCATGTTTTTTTCAAAAAGCCCAAGATCTTCTTCCTTAGTAATATTATCGAGTTCACGATAAAGCAACAAACGTTCTGTCAGGCTACTCACGTAAGCATCTGGAATAAGCAACTGAAGGTCGGTTTCCAACACCGTTTCTTTTACAAACTGCCGCGAGAAAATAGATTTATCTGTTTCATTTTGATCGGCAATTTCTTTGTACCACGCTTCTTCCTTCAGTTCCTCAACAGCTTCATTCAATATTTTCATGTAGGTATCAAACCCCATATCATTAATGAAGCCACTTTGCTCCGCTCCTAATAAATTTCCAGCGCCTCTGATATCAAGATCCCGCATTGCTATTTGAAAACCACTCCCTAAATCGCTAAAATCAACAATGGCCTTGAGTCTCTTGCGTGCTTCTTCTGTAAGGATTATTTGTGGCGGCGCAAGTAAATAACAAAATGCCTTTTTATTGCTGCGGCCAACGCGTCCACGCATCTGGTGGAGATCACTAAGTCCAAAATTATGCGCTTCGTTTATAATAATGGTATTTGCATTACTAATGTCCAGCCCACTTTCAATGATCGTTGTTGCAACAAGAACATCGTAATCACCCTCCATGAATCCAAGCATGATTTCCTCGAGCTTGTCGCCAGGCATCTGACCATGGCCAATGGCTATGCGGGCATCAGGAACCAGGCGCTGAATAGTTCCTGCTATCTCGGAAATATTCTGCACTTTATTATGCACAAAAAATACCTGCCCTCCCCTGTTAAGTTCATAACTCACAGCGTCGCGAATTAACTCCTCGTTAAAACCATGTAATTCTGTCTGCACAGGATAACGGTTCGGAGGTGGTGTTGTAATTGCTGACAAATCCCTTGCACCCATTAAGCTGAACTGCAGCGTTCGTGGAATGGGCGTAGCAGTAAGGGTGAGGGTATCGACATTGCTTTTAAAAGTCTTCAGTTTATCTTTTACGCCTACACCAAATTTTTGTTCTTCATCTATGATCAGCAAGCCAAGATCCTTGAACTTGACTTCTTTTCCAACGAGTTTATGGGTTCCAATAATTATGTCAATGGCCCCTTCTTCCAGTTTTTTAAAAATCTCTTTTTGTTGTTTGGCGGTTCTGAACCGGTTCACATATTCTACCTTGCACGGAAGGTCTTTTAAACGTTCACTGAAAGTTTTATAGTGCTGATAAGCCAGAATGGTGGTTGGAACCAACACCGCTACCTGCTTGCTGTCACATACTGATTTAAAAGCGGCCCTTATAGCAATTTCTGTTTTACCAAAACCCACATCCCCGCATACGAGTCTGTCCATTGGATGCGGACGCTCCATATCGCGTTTCACATCACGTGTTACTTTCACCTGGTCGGGAGTATCTTCATAAATAAAAGAAGCTTCCAATTCATATTGAAGGTAGTTATCCTTCGGAAAAGCATGGCCCGCTCTCGATTTTCGTTCTGCGTAAAGTTTAATCAAGTCGTAGGCCAGAACTTTTACATTGCGTTTTGTTTTTTGCTTCAGGGTTTGCCAGGTAGTACTACCCAGTTTATCAATGCGTGGCACCTGGCCTTCTTTACCACTGTATTTGCTAATGCGATGCAAACTGTGGATACTCACATATAAAGTATCGTTGTCTTTAAACAACAACTTCACACTCTCTTGCTCTTTCCCGTTTATAAAAAGTTTATGAAGTCCGGCAAAACGTCCTATACCATGATCGATATGGGTTACATAATCTCCGGGATTTAAGGTGAGAAGTTCTTTTATGGTAAAGGCTTCGGAGCTTTTCAATCTCAATTCGCGAAGCTTAAATCTGTGGTAGCGTTCGAAGATCTGATGATCGGTATAAATAGCAAGCTTAAGATCTTCTTCAATAAATCCTTCGTGCAGATCTAATGAAATGTGTTCTATTAAGGAATCATAAGTCCGGTGTTCTTTGGCAAGTAAATCGTTGAAAATACTGATCAAACGATCGGCCTGTTTCACATTGTCGGTGAGAAAATAATTTTTATATCCTTTGCTCTTGTTTTCCTTAAGGTTATTAATCAGCAGGTTGAAATTCTTATTGAAAGAGGGCTGCGGCCGCTGATTAAATTGAAGTTTTTCTTCGTGGAATCCCGCCCTTACACCAAACTCCAGCACCTGAAATTCTTTTAACTGAAGAGCCAGTTCATCTGAATTTGCATACAATTTTTCGGGAGAGATTTGTTTTATTTCTCCTTTATATTCGGCAAATGCCTTTTCAGCGGAAGCATATTTTTTATCAAAAACATCCTTGGCGTACTGAGTATCTTCAGCAAAAACACTCAACTGTGATTTATCAAAATAATTAAAAAGCAAAGCCTTCTCATCTGAGAAAGAAGAAGAGTTGATGTTTGGGATGACGGTAATAAAATCAAATCCTGCGTTTGATAATTGGCTGGAAGGATCAAAGGTTTTAATGGCCTCTACATCGTCGCCGAACAATTCGATTCGGTAAGGAAATTGATTGGCAAAAGAATAAATATCCACTATGCCTCCCCGGATACTATACTGTCCGGGTTCAAATACAAAGTCTACCAGTTGAAAGTTGTAAGAGTCCAGAAACTCCGAGATAAAATCAATAGAAAGTTTCTCGCCCTTTTTTATCTGGAGGGTATTTTTATAAAGTTGTTTTTTGAGGGTAACCTTTTCACTGAGAGCCTGGGGATAAGACACCACAATTCCTTTGAAGTTTTCCCTGGAAACAAGATTCAGAACCTCTGTTCGTTCCTGGATGTTGGCATTGGTTGTTTTTTCTTCCTGGTATGGCTGCCTGTAACTTTCTGGAAAAAAAAGGACCTTTTCACCTCCAAGAAGAGCTTCGAGATCGTTAAGCCAATAGGCTGCCTTTTCTTTGTCTGAAGCAATAATTAAAATGCTCCTTTGATGCTGCAGGAAAAACGATTGGATCAGAAAAGACATGGAGGATCCGTTTAAACCGCTCAACCAGTAGTTTTTTGAGAGGTCTATCGTGTTAGTTACGGGATCAAAAATCCCGCTCAGGGACTTATTCAGGACCATTCTTTAAATAAGGCGTCAAAAATACGGATAAATAGGCAGATCCATCGCTTCACCGGGCAATTCTTACCTTGTTGCCACTTACCAATTTTAACATTAATCCTGGCGCAATGGGTTCTTATTTATATATATTTGTTAATCCCTTAACGGGAAACTAACACTAATTTATTTGTCATGAAAAAAAATCTACTTTCATTGTTTTTGATTTTGAGTGGTTTGAGTCTTGTTGCTCAAAGCCCACGCTTATCTCTTTATGAAGAATTCACAGGAGAGACATGTCCACCATGTGCTGCAACCAACCCCGGTTTAAATGCACTTTTGAAGTCCTCCACCAACGCCTCTAAAATTGTTGCCATCAAATGGCAGGTGCCAATTCCTTCTGTGCCAAGCGCAACCTGGTCGCTTTACAAAACCAACCAGGCTGAGATCGACTGGCGTTACAGAAGCGCGGCATCAGGTGGCTACGGCTACCCAAGCCAAAGTACCCCCACAAGTGCTGTTAGCAACGGTATAAATTCCGCTCCGTCTGGACGTATTGACGGCCAACATCAGTGGACTTTCGGATCTTCATCCGATCATCCGGCCAGTCTTACCAATGGAGCTATTGCTACTGCTCAATCTTATACATCTGCATTCTCTGTAACGATGACTCGCGAGTGGAATCACTCTTGTACCGCCGTAAATTTAACAGTTAACATTGTGGCAACAGCTCCATTTACTGCTGTGGGCTCACTGAAGTTCAGAACTGTAATGGTAGAACGCGAAATTCATTTTTCAACTCAACCAGGAACCAACGGTGAAAAAGATTTTGAAGACGTAGCCATCAAGTCTTTCCCTACATTACAAAATGGCATCTCCATGGCAGGTACATGGACTCTGGGTCAATCGCAAACGTTTACCATGAGCTGCCCTATCCCTTCTTATGTAAGAAGTAAAGAACAAATTGCTTTAGTTGGTTTTATACAGGATGATGGAAATAAAAAAGTAGCTCAGGCTGCAAGAGCCGACAAAGCTGTTCTCCCTTTAGATGCTGCAGCAATTAGCAATCCCGTGGTTGATGTAACCTGTGATAATTTAATTCATCCTTTGGTAACCGTTTCTAACGAAGGACAAGCCAACGCAATTACTGACATGACCATTACACCATATGTAGATGGTATTGCTGGCAATCCAACAACATGGACAGGGAACCTGGCTGCAGGCGCCAACACACAAATCCAATTGAATGCTGTAACCACTCCAACGTTAAATGGTTCGCATACTTTCTCATGCGACATTCAAATGAACATACCAAACTATAACCTGATTTCAAATACAAGTAAAATGAATTATATGGTGGCTTCGGTGTTCACCAATTCTCCTGTTCAGGAAGAATTTATGTACGGAATTTATCCTCCTACCGGCTGGATGGCATTGAATACTGCTGGCGGTGGAGGATGGTCCCGTTCAACAGTAGCGGGAAATAATTCGTATGAATCAAGCAAATACGATTTCTACAATAGTGTTGCCGGTACCGGTGGCGAACTATATCTACCACCACTTGACCTGATTGGTGGAGACAATATTCAAATGAGTTTTGATGTTGCTTATGCTCAAAGACAAGATGGCGACAACGACGTTCTGGATGTTTTAGCTTCTTATGATTGTGGTGCTTCCTGGGAACCAATGTACTCTAAATCTGGTGCCGAGCTGGCTACCACTACACCATATTATTATCCTGCATGGGTGCCAACTCCTAACGATGTAACTTTGTGGAGAAATGAGGTAATTACTTTAACGGGTATGAACAAATCAAATGTTCTGATCAAATTTGTAACTACTGCCGCAGGTGGTAACAACATTTATATTGATAACGTTAACGTTGCTCAAACTGACGCTGTTGGTTTATCAAACCAAAAGATTTCGGCTGATATGATGAGCATTTATCCGAACCCGGCAAGTAATAACCTCACCGTAAAAACAGTGGTGTCTGACAATAGCAAAGCTACTTTAAAAATGGTGAACACATTAGGCCAGGTAGTTTACACGAAAGATCTGGCGCTAAGCGCAGGTCAAAATTCAATTGATCTTAATGTTCAAAATTTTGCAACAGGGATTTACAACGTTGTGCTGATCTCAGAAAATGGATCAAGCAGCGTTAAAAAAGTAAACCTGGTTAAATAATACTATTATCCTTTTTGTAGGTCGCCCCGTTCTGATAATTATCGGAACGGGGCGGCCTTTTTTATCTAAATATTTAGTTACCAAAATTGACTGAACTTTTAGTATCAATGTTAAAAAACGCCTTATTTAGCTGGTGATTTTCATCAAAACCTTTGAATCTAAGTGAAAATAACGTATTTTTAATGTTCTAATACTAATTACATAATTTGAACTAAAATGAAGAAGATCTACATCAGTACTGTTGCGCTTTTAATTTCAGCTCTGGGTCTCACCGGCCAGAATTTCCAACTCATAAACAACCAGAATTCTGCAATCATCGCAACCGGAGATATTGTTATCAACCAGACTATTCCTGACCAGACAGCTACACATCATTTCTTAATGAAAAATACCAGCGCTGTAACACGCACTGTGGCTATTCGCAAAACAATTGTAGCGCTTAACGCTCCGCCTGCAGAAGATCCTGCTCTTGCTTATTTCTGTACAGGAGAGCTTTGTTATGACGCAAGCACCATGAATGTATCTATAAACCTGGCGGCTGGTGATACTATGACATTTACAACCGATTTGGATGAAGCGATTATTGCCGGTTACTCGGAAGTTAATTACAAGTTTTCGGCAAGAGGTCCTGCTGACACAACTACTTTTGATTTTAATATGAAGTATAATCCTTCTCCAACTGGTATTTCAAAAAATACTTCTGTATTGTCGGGTTTGTCTTCAATTTTCCCAAATCCAACAACTGGAAACGCTTTCATGAACCTTAATTCAGATCGTGAAATTTCGGGCGTCCAGGTATCCATCATTAATTCTCTTGGCGCACGCGTTTACTCTAAAGAGGTTAACCTTAGCAATGGAAAAAATATTATTACTCTTGAGACCGATAATCTTAACGCCGGCATTTATTTTGTAAGCGTTCGTTATGGTTCCACATTAGTCACAAAAAAACTTACCGTATTAAACTAATCACACACAAATAAACATCAATAACCAAACAACAAACAACTAACACATGAAAAAACAATTATTAGCTTTAGCGATCCTGGGATCTAGCCTGGCGAACGCACAAGTGTGGAGTGAGAACTTCAGCTCCTCAACTGTTCCCGGACTTCCGGCTGGATGGACACAAGTGAATGGTGACGGATTAACGGTTTCAACAAGCCTTAGTGCTTATGCATTTGGTTCAAATGCGTGGGTTACTTACAACTCAACTGCTTCTTATCCCACTTATGGCAAATGCGTTGCAAGTACATCATGGTACAACCCTACTGGAACTTCTAATGACTGGCTGATTACGCCAACTTTTACAGTTCCGGCTAATGGAATCCTCGAGTGGGATGCGATCGCACGTGACCCTCAGTATCCCGATGGTTATCAGGTGAAGTTATCGACTGCGGGTACTGGTACTGCCAATTTTACTACAAACCTCTTGACGGTATCCGCTGAAAATGCTTCATGGACTCACCGCGTGGTTAACCTGAATGCTTATGCTGGTCAAACAGTAAACATTGCATTTGTAAACAACTCAAATGACAAATTCATCCTGTTGATGGATAACTTCAACTTCATGGTACCCCCTTCTGACGACGGAAGTGCAGTGAGTATCACCAGTGTGGAACGTTACCTGGCTTCTGCAAGTCCAAACATCGCAGGTCAATTCAAGTCTATGGGTTACAGTCCTGCTAACACCGCCGTGTTAAACTACAATGTGAACAATGGTGCGGTTACTACTCAGACCTTCACTTTCGGAAGCCCGTTAAACTTCGGTCAATCGACTAACTACTCATTTACTACTCCTGCAGCTTTAACTTTAGGATATAACAAAATAAAAGTATGGGTTAGCCATGTAAATGGTGTTGCTGAAACAAACTTAGCCAATGACACTACCTCTTATGTTGTTTACCGTGCCAGCAAATCCGTTACGCGTAACGTACTGGTTGAAGAGTGGTCTTCGTCAACATGCGCGCCTTGTCGTGTGTTAAACGTAACAAACGGTTTCAATGCTTTACTTAACGGAAACAACCCGAATACCGGTGGCCTTGTAAATGTTATTAAATATCAAATGAACTGGCCTTCTCCTGGTGATGATCCTAGTTACAATCCTGATGGACTTGCACGTCGTATTCACTATGACGTAAACGCAGTACCTCAAGCTTTTGTAAACGGAAGAACTGAAATGCAAAATCACTCTCAAGCCGAGATCGACGCAGGTAAATTAGAACCAGCTTTTGCTGACATCACCGCTACTCTTTCTGTTACAGGATCTACTGCTGCAGCCGCTAACCATACTGTTACAGCCAGCGCTACCATTACACCTTGGGTTACTATTTCTGCAAATTCTCCTGTAAGAGTTTACCAAGTGTTGGTTCAGTCCGGATACAGCTACTCTTCTTGTTCTACGTGCACAGTTGCTAGCAATCCGCAAACAGAATACTTCCACATCATGCGTAAAATGAATCCAAACGGTTGGGGTACACCTACAGTAATTACTGATGGAACACCATTTACCGTTTCATTTAACCATACACCTGCTATCCGTAATGTAGATCCGACTCCAGCTCAAAATAGCTATAGCTTCTGGACTTCTCCAAGCGGTACTGTTGGTGCATCTGTAAAAAATGACCTGGTATATGAATATGTTGTGTTCATTCAGGATACTGTTACCAATCACGTATTACAAACTGCTTCATGGTCAGACAGCGTTCATGTACCAACTCCTCCACAACCTACAGTTACCAGCGTAGCTGATCTTACATCTGGCCAATCTTTAGCTATTTTCCCTAACCCTGCTAAAGATTACGCTACTTTATCTTTAAATGTTGAGAAATCTACTAAAGTAGACTTAGCTATTTATGATATCAGCGGTAGATTAGTTTATGAAAATAAAGGAACTGAAGTTCCTGCTGGTAAAAACGAAATGAATATCAATACTTCAGAGTTAGCTACGGGTACTTACCAGGTAGTGGTTCATGCCGGCAAAGCCGTCTTGAAGGAAAAACTCATAGTGAGTAAATAATTCTTTAAAGGATTTTTGAATAGAAAGCCGCTCCGTCCAGATAACAATCGGGATTCGGAGCGGCTTCTTTGTTGTATAAGTTTCACAAGTGTTTAGGGTCAAGGCCTTAAAGTTTACCAAAATTTCGTTTTTTTTTAGTTTCTTTACGTCTTAAAATTGTAAGATCGATATGGAATTATATTTAGACTCAGCCAACTTAAAGGAAATTGAAGAAGGTTTTAAACTTGGCTTTTTAAACGGTTTAACCACCACCCCGACTTTCATGCAGAAAGAAGGGATTACGGATATTGATGGTACCATCGTTAAGTTAAGCAAGATTGTACCTGTGCTTCAGATTGAAGCTTTGGGTAATAGTGCGGAAGAAGTTCTGGCAGAAGCCGAAAGGCAGCTTGCGTTAGGACTGGATCCTAAGAAGACTGTTTTTAAAATTCCTGTATCCCTCGAAGGAGTTCGTGCCTGCAAAATGCTGCGCGACAAAGGATATCTCGTAAATGTACATCTCGTTTATACCTTGCAGCAGGCTTACATGGCCATGCAGGCTGGCGCGACTTATGTTTGTCCGCTGGTGGGTCGTTTACAGGACCAGGGACATGATGCCCTGGCTTTGGTTCAGCAGTGTGTAGATGCAGTTGATCTTTACGGTTATGACACTAAAATAATGTTCTCTTCGGTTAGAACCGTGGAACACGTACGTAATGCCATCAATATTGGCGTTCACACGATTACGGTTCCTCTTAAAATAATGAAACAGCTTACTGAGAACAATTTCACCACTGTTGGAACTGACCAGTTTATTATGGACACCCGTTTAATGATGGTGAAAGTGAAGGAAGCTATAAACGGTGTAAATCCGATTGTTCCGGAAGATACTAATATCACAGATGCGATTATCAAATTGACTGAATTTAACTTCGGCGCTATCACCGTTGTTAAAAAAGACGGAAGCATTCGTGGTGTGTTTACAGATGGAGGTCTTCGCAAACTGCTAGGCGAAAAAGGTCGCGATATCTTAACTAAAAAATTAAGTGCCCTTGAATACCGCGAGCCAATTACTATTGAAGGAAATGTGCTGCTAAACGAAGCTAACATTCTGTTCAAAAAAACCAACGTAGACACCATTGTGGTGACAGACAACGGCAAACCAGTAGGTATGCTGGATATACAAGATTTAAAATCCTAAAACACAACCCTTCCTCTAACGGAAGGGTTTTTTTATGACAGAACTCGAGAACTTATATGGTGTTATTGGAGGCCGTTTTATAACGCCCGCTGCAGAAATACAGGACCGTTTAAAGAACATTAAAGCCTTTGTGTTCGATTGGGACGGAGTGTTTAATAACGGGCAAAAAACCAATTCAGGAGGCAGTTGTTTCAGCGAAGTGGACAGTATGGGGGCTAACCTCCTCCGTTTTTCCCATTACCTGAAACATGGAAATATGCCTCTTAGTGCCATTATCAGTGGCGAAAAAAACGAAACTGCTTTTTATTTCAGTAAGCGCGAGGGATTTCGGTATTCTTATTTTAAAGTACCTCATAAGTTAGAAGCTTTAAAGTCTCTGTGTGAAAAAGAAAAACTAAAACCGGAGGAAGTTGCCTATTTTTTTGATGATGTGCTTGATATTCCGATTGCCGAGCTCTGTGGTATTCGTATCATGGTTAATCATAAGGTAAATCCATTGCTTATTAATTATTTTAAAAAACACAAGCTGGTTGACTACCTTACCTCCGGAACGGGCTCCCAGTATGCCGTAAGGGAGGCCTGTGAGCTGTTAATGGGTCTGAATGGGAATTTTGATGATGTGATAACCGGCCGGAAAGACAATTCGAGACAATACCAGGACTACATTGAAATGAGGCGTAAAATAATGACGGATTTTTTTACCATGGAAAACGGTAAAATTGTAAGTGCAGCTTCCCCTTTAGGCTAATGGAAGATCTGGAACTGTTGAAATACCCGGTTGGTCGTTTTAAGGTCCCTGGCTCCTACACCAAAGATCAGCTGAATGGATACATCACTATCCTCGAAATGTTTCCAGAGAAACTATTTTCTACCGTTGAAAAATTAAATTCAGAGCAATTAAACACTCCATACAGGCCTGGTGGCTGGACGGTGATCCAGGTGGTAAACCATTGTGCTGACAGCCACATGAACGCTATTATTCGCGTTAAAGCTGCACTTACAGAAGATCGGCCGACGATTAAACCCTATCTCCAGGATCTTTGGGCAAACTTGGCAGATGGCAGTATGCCAATTCAAAGCTCAATTTCTATTTTAAGAGGCGTGCATAGCCGCTGGACAACTGTTTTGAAGTCACTAAACGAGGAACAATGGCTCCGTGGATTTATACATCCTGAAAAAGGTAAAGAATTAAGCCTGAAAGAAGCGACTGCTTCGTATTCCTGGCATTGTGAACATCACCTGGCCCATGTTGTAAACCTGATTAAAAGAATGGGCTGGAAGCAGTGATTCTTTTGACGCAGATTTCAGTGATTTCGCTGATCCGATACTTTAAATCGATATCCATCTGTGAAATCCGCGTCATCTGCGTTCCAAAAGTGGGTATTTCAAAAATTATCTCCAATACGTATCTTTGCAGATCATGAACGAATTCCGGGAAGAACTCCTCATTAAGCTCTCCATTCCTATCTATGCAATTGTTATTGGAATTGAGATCTTTTATAGCTATTGGCACGAAAAGAAATATTATTCCACCAAAGGAATTCTTGCGAATGTTTATTTAAGTGCGCTTAATTTCAGCCTGGATATCCTGGTTCGGGGAATCTGCCTGGCAGTACTGTGGTATTTTTACCAGTTTCGTTTCACCGCGATCGATAAAACTGTCCATCCGGTTCTTTATTGGAGTGCCTTGTTGATTGCGCAGGACTTTATGTTCTATTGGCTTCACCGGGTAGACCATTACTGTCGTTTGTTCTGGGCCGTTCATGTCACTCATCATTCTTCGGAAGAATTTAATCTTACTGTTGGGTTCCGTTCTTCTGTCTTCCAGCCTCTATATCGTTTTATTTATTTTATTCCTCTTTCTTTGGTGGGCTTCGACCCGCTTGACGTAATGTTTATGTATGCGGCAACGCAGATTTATGGAATTCTTATTCATACCAAAACGGTTGGTAAACTTGGTTTTTTAGAGTGGTTTCTTTCCACGCCTTCCCATCATCGCGTACATCATGCAAGTAACATTAAGTACCTCGATAAAAACATGGGCATGGTGCTTATCATCTGGGACCGAATGTTTGGGACCTTTGCGAAGGAAGAAGAAGAAGTTGTTTACGGACTAACCAAGAATATTGAAACATATCATCCCATACACATGGTGTTTCACGAATGGAAAAATATCTCTCATGATGTACTTCATAAAAAGGCGCCGCTCAAAGCAAAATTTATGTATGTATTTGGTCCTCCGGGTTGGAGCCACGATGGCAGCACAAAAACCAGTCGCCAGTTGAGACAAGAGCTCAAATTAAAAGAATTAAAATAATGGCGACATCTTCCGCCATTGAGCGTCTTACCCGTTTAAAGCAACTTTTAAAAATCGAACGCGATGAAGATTTTCGTTTATATAACGAAATGTTCCTTCGTGTAAATCTTGACGAGCGTAGAAAAAACGGAGTTACCTGGTACCCTATAAAAATAAACAACGAAGAACTTGGACAGGGGGAACTTTTGCACCTTGAACTGGAGCGCACTGCTTATATCGACAAACCTCATCAATTTAGCAGCGGCAAAAATGTGAGTCTTTTTAGTAACCGACAGGACGAAGTTCTTGAAATAACCGGTACTATTAAATCTGTCTCAAAAAACACCTTAAAACTCATTGTCCACAGTGATGAATTGCCAGACTGGTGCTATGAAGGTAAGCTGGGGCTTAACATCTTATTTGATGACAACAGTTATACCGAAATGCAATCAGCATTAGACGAAGTGATAAATGCAAAACATAATCGCGTTGCCGAGTTACGAGATATGATTGAAGGATTGATTCCTATTACTTTCGATACAGTAAAGGAAGATCTCATTATTCCGTCGCTTAATTTATCACAGAATCGTGCCATACGACATGTGCTGAGTGTAAATGACATTGGGGTGATACACGGTCCACCCGGCACCGGCAAAACCACAAGTTTAGTTCAAGCGATTCGTTTAACTCTTGAAGAAGAAAGACAAGTGTTGGTTTGCGCTCCAACCAATGCTGCCGTTGATTTACTAACCGAAAAGCTTACGGAACTTGGCATTGATGTGCTAAGACTTGGGCACCCCGCAAGAATTTCCGAGGACCTCCAAAACAGCAGTATCGATGGGAAAATTGCGTCCTCCCCTTACTACAAGGATATCAAAAGTCTAAGGCGCAATGCGGAAGAATATTTCCGTATGGCCGGTAAATATAAAAGAACCTTTGGCAGAGAAGACGCAAAACAGCGCGCTGCCTTTTACGCCGAAGCCAGAAACTGCATTAAAGAAGCCCGGTTGCTGGAAGACTATCTCGTTGACGAACTTTTCAAAAATTCGAAAGTAATTTGTTGTACTCCTGTAACGAGCACACACAGGGCTCTTCAGCGCAAACGATTCAATACTTTGTTTTTTGACGAAGCCTCACAGGCTTTGGAGCCAATGGTTTGGATCCCATTGCTGAAATGTAAACGACTGATTCTTTCAGGCGATCATTTTCAATTACCTCCTGTAGTAAAGAGTGTGGAGGCTAAAAGAGGAGGACTGGATAAAACCTTGCTTGATCGCTGTATTGAAATCCCAAAAACCACCGTTCTGCTAAACCGGCAATACCGCATGAATTCAGCAATTATGGGATTCAGCAATGCATACTTTTACAACAACGAACTTATAGCCGACGAAACGGTTGCAACTCATACACTGGTGAACGACGAGGAAAGTTATCTGAGTAAGACCATTGAGTTTATTGATACGGCAGGCTGTAGTTATGATGAAGAACAAAATCCTGAAACCCTGAGTTACTCTAATCCAAAAGAAGGTATGATATTATTCAAACACCTTCAACAATTACTCAGTGATTATACGAAATCGGAAAACACTGAATCCATCGACATTGGAATTATCTCTCCATATAAAGAGCAACAGGAATGGCTCAGAGAAAACCTGGAGGCTTATGAACTGGACAAAAGCAAAGTTCTATCCCTGCAGATAAAAACCATCGATGGTTTCCAGGGTGAAGAAAGAGATGTGATCTACATTTCGCTTGTTAGAAGTAATGAAAAACAAGAAATAGGCTTTCTGGGTGATCTCCGTCGTATGAATGTAGCCATTACCAGAGCGAGAAAAAAACTGGTAGTTATCGGTGACAGTGCAACCATTGGTGCAAATCCATTTTATAAATCGTTCCTGGAATATTGCGACATTCACGGAATGTATCGTACGGCCTGGGAATGGGCTGACTGATTTTCTATCACAAAACGTTCGTTTTCTATACTAAGTTCTTTTAGAATTTCAATCAAACTGACTTCGTTTTGTGATCGTGCTTTAAATTCCTGAGAAATTATTGTTTGATGAACCTGGTGGTTCGTGTCGATCCTTCTGAAACATAGGTGAGGATATAAACTGCTGGCTGTAATTCTGAGATATTAATTTCGGCTTCTGCACCAGTTTCGACCGTTTCCAGAACGGTTCTTCCGCTAATATCTGAAATACGAACTGTGAAATTCAACCTGGCATTTTTTTTGCCGGTTATTCTAAGAATATCATGTGCGGGGCTTGGAAACACACTTAACAGCTCTTGTTCCATGCTAATGTTGTCAACTCCAACACTAAGCCTGTCAATTTTAATAACAAAAATATCGCTGCTACCAGAGGATGAAACCGACTGCGCTTCGGCCTTCATGGAACTCTGGAAATTCCCGGTGCAATAGATTGCATTGCTCTGATCGCATATTATTCCAGATCCGATATCTGCAAGCGGACTACCCATACTATAATCCCAGGTCACTTTTCCGGAACTATTCATCCTGCACAAAAACACGTCCGCATTTCCATTGGACATCATCAGATTGACATCGAAATCACAAATACCATTATATTGTCCTGTTAAGTAAATATTTCCTGACGCGTCATGTCCAATTCCGTTTACCTGTTCGAAACTATCTCCACCGAATTGTTTCAACCAATTTATTGTACCTGTGGTCGCATCCAACTTACCTATAATTGCATCCGCATTTCCTTTAGAAACAAGTGTTGATTGCGCCGAGCTCAATGTTTGTTCAAATCTTCCTCCAAAGTACACTTGTTTGTCACTGCCTATCGTAACTGCATTTCCAATGTCATCTCCATCACCACCCATAGAAGTAGCCCAAACTGCGGTTCCGGAAAGAGCATTATGCTTGGTTATAAAAATATCGTTATACTTAACTGCGGTAAGTGTTGCGGGACCAACCAGCATAGAACCATCAAATTGGCCTGTCAGATAAACATCTCCGGCAGCATCGCAGGAAATAGAAAGCGGATAAGTGTAACCTAAACTTCCAAAACCGTTTGCCCATAGAGTATTGCCCCCAGATGTATCTATTTTCGCAACATAGGCATTTAGGTTTTGTCCCACCGCGGTAAGAGTGTTTGAGCCGAAAACTCCTTTTATCTGAAAATAACCGCAGGTAAATATGTTACCAAGAGTATCCGCTGTGATGGCAAGCCCAGCGTCAGAACCTATTCCTCCGGAATTTACAGCCCAGGTCACGAGTCCATTTGATGGATTAAGCCTGGCGACAAACGCATCGAAGCTCCCTGAAGATGTAAGGACGTGGCTACCAAACGAAACGTTGCCACTGAAACGCCCGGTACAATAGATATTTCCGGATTTATCGCAAACGATGCCGTAACCGTTGTCTTCACCTGCTGATCCTATCTGGCGAATCCATAAAATATTTCCATTCGCTGCGTTTGATTTTACAATGTAAACATCACCCTTGCCATTAGATGACATATTATAAGAGCCAAAAACCGTATTTCCAGAAAAGGTTCCAATGGTATATACACCACCTACTCCATCGCTGGCAATACTTGCCGCAGCTTCAGCGTCGGATCCTCCGAAACTCCGGAGCCATTGCGGTTGCGCAAACAAAGTAACGTTTGTGAGCGATAAAAGAAAAAAATTTAAAAAAGTACGGGCTATGTAATTTGGGTTCATGAAGCGTAAATCACACTAATGACTGTAACCCTCTTTAAACACACGATTGAGTTTTTTAAGCAGCAGAAGCATGATCAAAAAGGCAAACATCAACAATACAAAATTAAGCCAGAAATAATTCGCTTTGTTATCAAACTTGTCCCAGTTTTTTGCGAGGACCCCGCTAAGCTTATTACCAATAGAGGTTGCAAGCTGCCAGCCCCCCATCATTAGTGCTGTTAAACGCAAAGGAGCAAGTTTAGACACCATGGACAAACCCATTGGACTAAGCAGGAGCTCCCCTACAGTAATAACTCCATAACTTCCTATGAGCCACCAGGCACTGGCTTTCGACATGCCATTATTGGTATGGTAAACAGCAAACACCATTATGAGTGTTGACAAGGCGCTAATTAAAAGTCCGTAAGCGATCTTTGTTGCCGTTGTTGGCTCTTTGCCACGGGATCTCATAAATCCAAAAAAAGCGATAATGAGCGGTGTGAGTGTTACAACAAAAAAAGGATTTATAGACTGAAATATTTCAGTATTCACCAAATGTATCGTACCACCAGGTTCCGGCATTTTCTCCGAATCAAGATTTTTGAAATAGGCAGGGTAGTCCATGCATTTTACAAGGCCACCCGTATCGTTCTTTATTTTCCTGAACTGCTCATCAAGTTGATTGACTTCTTTATTTTCAGCAACGAGTGTTTCGGAAAATCCAAGGGAGTGCGCAGCCGGCACTATGGACTCAGGAATATCCCTGTTAGTATAAGATTCAGCGTAGGTAGTCAAGGCTGTTCCATTCTGTTTAAAAATAGCCCAGAACAAAATGACAATGATGAAAATAGTGAACATGGTACCAAGAGGTTTCTTCTCTTCGGCGCTTGCTTTTTTATAAATAGACGCATAGAAATAAGCTACCGGCAAACAGAACAGAAAAAATGCATCCGTGCTGTCACTTCCAAAAATATTATCAGGTATCAGCCAGCCTGTAATTGCAAATGCTAAACCAACCAGCAAAATGGTTACGAACTGCATAAGCAGTGGTTTGTCGCCAGGACTTGGTTCCTTTCTTACATCAACGTGTTTATAATTCTTAATCCCAATCCAGAATGTTATTACACCTAAAAACATACCAATACCTGCAGCCAGGAAAGCGCCGTGCCAACCAATTTTATTTCGCATGATCGCTGCAATAAAATTGCATACAAAAGCCCCAACATTAATACCCATGTAAAAAATATTGTAGCCGGTATCTTTGTTATGGCGGTATCTTGGATCGTTGTAAAGGTTTCCGAGAAGCGTAGCAATGTTTGGTTTAAAAAATCCGTTACCAACCACCATTACTGCAAGAGAAGTAAAGAAAGCCCATTTTTCGTTCACGGCCAAAAGGCAATAACCTATACCCATTAACGTGCCGCCAAGCGTTATTGAAAATCTATAGCCAAGTTTAAGATCAGCCAGAAGTCCACCCATAAAAGGTGTTAGATAAGCAAGTGCGATAAACGTTCCATAGATATCGGAAGAGGTAGAGCGTTCCCAACCCATGCCACCGTCTTTCGCATCGGTTGTCATGTAGAGGAAAAAAATTCCAATCATCAGGTAATACCCGAAACGCTCCCAGAATTCGGTAAACACCAGAAAAAATAAACCTTTGGGGTACTTGGATTCCTTCATGCTTTTAACTACCTGATTGAACAAAAGTATTATTGTTTCTTTTATTCATGTGCTTTAGGTTAAGTGCATACATGACAATAAAAATAAGATCGATGAAGATCCAAAAGATCATCCCTCCGTAAG
>JAEUTM010000512.1 GCA_016788025.1 Bacteroidia bacterium | reverse complement strand
ACGAACCAGACAAATAGAAACAACTGAAATAAAAAACCCGTCCTGAGAATTCGGGACGGGTTTTTATTACTGATCGAATTTGGTATAGTCATCCGGAACTTTAAATACCAATTCATCCGGAGGTGTATTGTTCATTTTTGTGACTTCCAGCTTTGTAAGCAGTTTACCATCTGTAAGCTGTCTCTCCTCACTTAACAAGGGCATACTTCCCTCAGGTAAGCCCTTAATTTGTCCGAAATAAACGCTTTGTTTGTCTTTCCTGTTCCAGAGTTTTACCAGGGGCGCGAAAAAAGGATATTTACCCTCGGCTATCCAGTATGTAATCACCGTATTTTCTTCAGAATTTTTTACAGCGTATTCCGTGCATTTTATGCCTGCTACTGTTTTAGGAGCAGTACCTTTAACCACTACGCATGTCCCGCGGATAACCTGTGGCGTTTCACTTTTTTGAACCCCCCATAATTTTCGTTTTGGATTTAAAAACCGAATTTCATTGGCAGCTAAATCAAATATAAAACTGCCTTCGACATTGCCCTTTTTGCCATACTGATCAAGACGCACCAGTTTGTTTTTAACCTGGTAAATGTTATGCGTTGTGTCCTTTTGAGTTCCATAGGAGAACTCAATACTGCCAGTAAATGGCTGTGCCGGCAACTGTAAAATTCCAGCGATGATCGCAAGGAGGGTTAAAACTTTTTTCATCGGGATTAATTATTTGGCTCTAATTTATGTATTTTAGTTTTAAGAGAACAATAATTGGACGATAATTCTCATACACAAGGCATTGAGGGAGAGGAACTTGCTAAACGGCATTTGCTGCTCATCGGATATAAGATACTGGAGAGGAACTGGCGCTTTGGAAAATACGAAATCGATATTATAGCCAGTAAAGACAACACCCTCGTAATTGTTGAGGTAAAGACCCGAAAAACAGATACCTTTGGAGAACCGGAGGTATTTGTCACGAAACAGAAACAGAAATTTCTGGTAGCGGCGGCCAACGAATATGTGGTGTCCAACAATATTGAGATGGAGACCCGTTTTGACATCATAGCAATAATCAGGGATAATAACACGAGTACTGTAAAACATTTGGAAGGGGCTTTCTATCCCCTGGTGAAGTAATATAACTTTGTAATATGAATAAATTCGGTAATAACAAGGGCTCAGGCAGGCGTGAAAGTTCACGTAGAAATTCGGGCGAACGCGAGGAAGGGAAAAAGTCCAACTCTTATAAGGCAAAAAGATCTTTTACAAAGAATAAAAGCTTCAGGGATATAAAAAAATCAGAAGGATCAGGAAGTGGGTTCGGCTACAAAGACGACCGTAAACCTTTCAAAAAAAGTTTTAGCAAAGCGAGCTCTGCAGAAAGAAACGAAAGGCCACGAAAAGCGTTCAAAGAAGACGGCCCCGTAAAACGATATAGTTCGGATAAGGACAGGTTCAGCGATAAAAAAGAGAGAGGCCGGGATTCATATGATAGCAAGCCCTCTTACGGCAAGGATCAATACGCCAGCAGATCGAAAAAAAATTGGGATTCGAATAATGAGCACCCATCAGACCGCGACAAACCAAGGCGCTCATATGATCGTGACGACACGAAAAAACCGGCAGATAAACGAAAGAAGAGCTATGATTCCGATGATCATGAAAAATCATACGGAAAGGATAAATACAGTGATAGGCCTCGAAAAAGCTGGGAAACCGATACGGACACCTCTTCAAATAGCGACAGGCCTAAACGTTCGTATGATCGTGATGAAAAGAAAAGTTCAGAAAAACGAGACTGGAAACCAAAAGAAGACAAGTTCGACGGTTTTAAAAGAGCGCACAGTAAGCACGGATTCAAAGAATCAGACAAGAGTGGCGGAGGCGAAAAAAAACGCAGATTAACCAAGCCCAGAAAAAACCACAGTGAAGATTCGGACAGAAGAGTAAAGTTTGGCGATTTTGAGGAAGGGAGATCGTTCTCAAAGCGAGATTATAAAAACAAAGACAGCAAGCCCGGCAAAACCAGCAAAACTCCAACGAACTCCGACGGGCTGATCCGGCTCAACAAATATCTGTCGAATGCAGGAATAGCTTCGCGACGTGAAGCAGATAATCTGATTTTGAGTGGGGCAGTAAAGGTAAATGGCCAGGTGGTAGATCAACTCGGCTTTAAGATAAAGCCAACCGATACGGTAAGTTACGGAGACGCGAAGGTTAAGACGGAGCGCAAAGTATATTTGCTGTTGAATAAACCAAAGGATTACATTACAACCACCGATGATCCACGCGAGCGTAAAACAGTGATGGAATTAATCCAGGGAGCCTGTCGTGAAAGAATATATCCGGTGGGCCGCCTGGACAGGAACACTACCGGCTTGTTGCTTTTCACAAATGATGGAGAACTCACCACTAAACTTACACATCCGAAACACGGCATTAAAAAAGTGTACCACGTAAGCTTAAACAAAGGCTTAAAAACAGATGACTTCAAAGCCATCGTGCAAGGTATTGAGCTGGAGGATGGCCCGATTAAAGCGGACGATCTTGCCTTTGTGGGTGAAGGAAAGAAGGAAATTGGGATTGAAATTCATAGTGGCAGGAATCGTATTGTGAGGCGCATTTTCGAACATTTGGGTTACGACGTAATAAAGCTGGACCGTGTGGTATTTGCAGGGCTAACAAAAAAAGATCTGCCACGTGGGAAGCATCGCTTTCTGACTCAGAAAGAGGTGAGTTTTTTGCAGATGATCGGATAGTAAATACATATGCTGAAGGGGGTTTTGACATTAGTCAAAAAACACGTCCGGCCGCTGTAAACGCTTAAAAAAAGAGTATCTTTGGAGGATTTTTTAAATTTATTATATGTGTGGAATTGTAGCTTATATCGGTAAAAGGGAGGCCTATCCTATCCTAATTAAGGGACTTTCCCGCCTTGAATATCGTGGATATGACAGCGCAGGGGTAGCCATGATCAATCAGAAGGGCGATATGAACGTGTATAAGCGAAAGGGTAAGGTAAGTGAACTTGTGGCTTTTGCCAAGGACAAAGATGTTTCCGGAAACATTGGTATTGGTCATACACGTTGGGCTACACACGGTGAGCCGAATGATGTAAACTCCCATCCACACTATTCCCAAACAAAAAACATGGTAATGATCCATAACGGGATCATTGAAAATTATGCTGCCATTAAGGAAGGCCTTACTAAACGTGGCCACACGTTTGACTCTCAAACAGACACCGAAGTACTTGTTCATCTGATCGAAGATATTTTAACTCACGAGGAAGGTATTAAGATGGGTCACGCGGTACAGGCTGCGTTGAAACAGGTAATTGGCGCTTATGCCATTGTTGTAATGGACAAAAACGATCCTGATACTATCGTGGCTGCAAAAAAAGGTAGTCCAATGGTTATTGGTATTGGGTCTGATGATTTTTTTATTGCTTCTGACGCGTCTCCCATTGTAGAATATACTAAAAATGTGGTTTACCTTGAAGATGAACAGGTGGCCATTATTCGCCGTGACCAGGATCTGAAAATCCGCAACCTTAAGGATAAAGAAATCACACCATATGTTCAGGAATTGACAATCGAGCTTGAATCTATCGAGAAAGGCGGGTATGATCACTTTATGCTTAAGGAGATCTATGAACAACCTCGCTCAGTATTGGATAGTATGCGTGGGAGACTTAATGCTTCCAAGGGGGACATAAAAATGGGAGGCATTACTGAGCATGAGAAAAAATTTGAAAAAGCGAAGCGGATTATTTTTGTGGCGTGTGGAACCTCATGGCATGCCGGACTGGTAGCGGAGTACTTGTTTGAGGAATTCGCTCGTGTGCCCGTGGAAGTTGAGTATGCTTCGGAATTCCGTTACAGAAATCCTGTGATCTACGCCGATGACATTGTAATTGCAATCTCCCAGAGTGGTGAAACAGCCGATACACTTGCTGCAATTGAAATGGCAAAATCAAAAGGCGCCACAGTATTGGGAATTTGTAACGTTGTTGGTTCTTCAATTGCCCGCGCAACCTATGGGGGAAGTTATACGCACGCAGGTCCTGAGATTGGTGTTGCATCAACAAAAGCCTTTACTGCACAGGTAACAGTTCTTACCTTAATGGCTCTTCACACAGCTAAAGTCCGCGGTACAATTACAGAAAGTCGTTATAGGCAATTGCTTTACGAGATGGAAGCAGTGCCTTCGAAAATAGAAGATGTATTGAAACTCAATGACAAGGTGCGTGAGATCGCTTACACCTTTAAGGACAGTCGCAATGCCCTGTATCTTGGACGAGGTGTATCATTCCCGGTTGCTCTCGAAGGGGCTTTAAAACTTAAAGAAATCTCCTACATCCACGCTGAAGGCTATCCTGCAGCAGAAATGAAACACGGACCCATTGCTCTGATAGACGAAGAGATGCCAGTGTTTGTTATCGCTACTAAAGGCGCAAACTATGAAAAGGTAGTAAGCAATATCCAGGAAGTAAAAGCGCGTAAAGGAAAAATTACTGCGGTTGTTACTTCGGGCGACAAAGAAGTAAAATCAATGGCGGACTACACCATAGAAATTCCTGAAACAGATGAATTTCTTGTTCCTCTGATATCAGTAATACCTCTTCAGTTATTGTCTTATCATATCGCTGTTATGCGCGGCTGTAATGTTGATCAGCCAAGAAATCTTGCGAAGAGCGTAACTGTGGAGTAGCACTAAGCTGAAAAACTATTTATTTTTCAATTGTTTCCCCAGTGCTTTCTTTTCTAGCTGTTCTCGAAGTTCTGTTTCTTTTATTGTTTGCAAAGAGTCTTTTTTTACCGCAGTTCTGTTTGATTCCATGATGCTTAATTGTTCAAGCACAGCTTCGTATACCTCTTTATACAATTTAGGATTGTCTACGTAAAACTTTATTGTAGAATCGTATTGGGACTGCCTGATCCCGTGCTGTTTAAGAGGGTTAAAGGCATAAACACTATCAAGGTCGCGAAGCGGAATATTGTTTACATTCATACTGGCGGCGCTTTCCGCAAGCGCAAAATCCCTTAACAACACGGCAAAGCTGTCTTTATTTAAAATTCCTGCTGGAATTTCGACTGTTTTTTCTTTTTTATTGCCACACGAGCAAATCATGAAGAAAATGACAACAGAAAAATAGGAAACTAAGTATTTCATTTATCTATAAGGTAAGTACCGTTTTTTTCCAGGCCTACTTTTGCAGGAATTTTGGTCTGCTCAAAGATAAAGTAAGCTTTTCTTAAATTTCTCCAGAACGCTTTATTTTCATAAGAATAATCAGACAATAAAACCGTATCCTTCGATTGAAATTTTAGCGGGTATAGATCTGCCTTTATTTTTTGCCCCTGGCTTTTAGACTCAACACAAAGGACGTATAACTCCTCAATGAATTGGTCCTGAATTGGAATACAACCAATGGTTACACAGTTACCGTGGATCATGATGTCTCCTCCAGGATCATTTTTCCCAGCCAGGATGCGGTCGCTGGTGTTTGGATAACCAACTTTAAGCGCCAGGTGATAATTACTTTGCGGCTGGAAGGCTACGATATCATAAAAACCTTCGGGAACCTGGCCGTCTCCTTGCTTTCGTTTTGGGCCCAAAACCCCACTTTTCGCGCAAATGGCATAGCTTTTCAAAAGAACGAAGGGATCGGCCGGTTTTTGCCGGATCCACGCTTCCAGAACGGCCTCGTGTTTAAAAATCCGCAAGTAGATTTCAAAATGGGAGGGATCAATGTTTTTGGATTTTATATCCATTTGAAGCTTATCCCAGGTGTTGGTGTAAGCCGTTTTAACCCGCTTGTAGGTAATCTGCTGTTGTTTGAAGCCGGGTTGATGAAATGAAAAAAGCAAGGAAATATTAACTAACAAAATACTATTGATAATCTTCCCGGACATTCCGAATAAACTTTTCCTAAAGTACTAATTTTGAAAGAGGCAAAAGGACCTATGAAGCGCTTAACACTGTTTAAAATTCTAAAAAACAAGTATTTTTTAACCATCGCAGGACTTTTGGTATGGCTTGTCTTTTTTGATAAGAACGATGTGTTTACCCAGTATGAGTTGATACAAAAATGTGAAAAACTTGAAAAAGACAAGGAATATTATTTGTCTGAAATTGAAAACAACAAAGCATCCCTGGCCGATCTGCGCACAAACGCTAAAAGTCTTGAAACATTCTCCCGGGAGAAGTACCTTATGAAAAAAGAAAACGAAGACGTGTATGTCTTCGTTGTCAAATAATTAGGTATTTTTTAGTGTTTATTCGCCTTTTTCGCCGGCATCTCCCTTCGCCTCTGCTTTAGCAAGAGTTTCCAGGTCGCGATCGAAGAAATATAAACCACCTTTATCATCTCCAATTAATTTTAGTTTGTCAACGATCTTACGAGCTAAAGCTTCCTCTTCAATTTGTTCACTAACATACCATTGAAGGAAATTATGAGTGGTGTAATCTTTTTCTTTTAAGGTTGAATCTACCAGATGATTAATTTCAGCGGTAACCTTCATTTCATGTTTAAGTATCTCCTCAAAGATTGCTTTCACCGATTTAAACGTAACAGGCGGTTGTTTAAGAGCAGATACAACGCCATGTCCGCCGCGCTCATTTACAAACTTAATAAGCTTCAGCATGTGCATGCGTTCTTCATCAGCATGGTGGTAAAGAAAAGCGGAAACACCATTTAAACCTTGTGTTTCTGCCCAGCTGGCCATAGCCAGGTAATATTGGGAAGAAAAACCTTCCAGCTCGATTTGCTTATTTAAAGCTTTGCTTACGTGTGCGGATAACATAAAAATTGTTTTTACAAATATACAGAAATCTATTGCTTTTTGTTTTTGAAGCTGGCGATTCCCTGGTCCATCCATTTTATATAGTCTTCTATACTTGGATCATATCCTCTTACATTAATCAGGAGTCTTTCTTTATGGTCCAGTAAAACATAAAGGGGCTGCGTACTTTGTCCATAAAGCTTTTCCTCCATGTACTTAAATTTATCACCAATGTCAGTAATCTCCCGCTCCTTTCCATACCATTGCACGGTCATATAGTCTTTTGGGTCCAGTTCCCGCTTGTCATCAACATACAGGGAAACAAGAACAACCTCGTTGTTTAATCTTTTTACTATTTCCGGATCCGGCCATACATAATCTTCTGTTTTGCGGCAATTTGCACAGGCATGACCTGTAAAGTCTACCATCAACGGGCGACCTACCTTTTTAGCATAAGCAAGCGCATTGTCGTAGTCATTTTTAAAATAAACAATGCCATTCTTGTTAACTTCCATAAATTTTCCAAACTCGGGATCCGCCTTGAGCGTATTTGAAGTGTTAGCGGCGTTGTTTTGACTTCCGCCAAATCCATATGGAGATTCAGAGTAGTCTACCGGAGGAAGCACACCGCTAAATAGTTTTAAAGGAGCGCCCCACAAGCCAGGAATCAGGTATACAGTAACAAAGAGCGAAAGGATAGCGAAAAACAGTCGTGTAACAGAAACATGCTTAAGATCGCTGTCATGTGAAGTCTTAAACATTCCGAGCAAATAAGCTGACTGCAGAGCAAAAATAACAATCCACAGAGAAATGAATACTTCTCGGGTAAGTATGTGCAATTCATAAACCAGATCTGCATTCGAAGCAAATTTCAGAGCCAGAGCCAGCTCAAGAAAACCTAATACTACCTTTACTGAGTTTAACCAACCACCGGATTTAGGAAGAGAATTAAGCCAGCCCGGGAAGGCTGCGAATAAACCGAACGGTAAAGCTAGTGCCAGAGAGAAACCAAACATACCCCAGAACGGACCCGAAATGCCGCCACCAGCTGCCGCTTCAACTAATAAGGTGCCGATAATAGGACCGGTGCAACTGAAAGAAACCAAAGCCAGCGTAAACGCCATAAAGAAAATCCCAATCAAACCACCTCTGTCCGCCTTGGAGTCCATTTTATTTACAAAGGAACTCGGCAGAACAATTTCAAAGGCGCCAAGGAATGAAATGCCGAAAATTACGAGTAAAACAAAAAAGGCAAGGTTAAACCAGGCATTTGTAGATAAGGTATGAAGAGCCCCTGCTCCGAATAAGAGCGTTACCCCTAAACCCAATCCTACGTAGAGCGTGATGAGGAATATGGCATAAATAAAAGCGTTCCTGATTCCCTGTTGTTTTGTTTTTGACTGTTTGGTAAAAAAACTAACATTCATTGGAATCATCGGGAAAACACAAGGGGTAAGTAAGGCCGCAAAGCCACCTAAGAAACCCGCGAGGAAAATACCAAGCCAGGACATAGACGTTGCGTCTACTGCATCGTCGTTATAGGACGCAGGTTTAATTTCCGCCGGAGCAGCAGTATCTGCGGGAGCTGCAGTAAGCTTAGACAAAGTGTCGATTAATAAAGAATCGGGACCCTTCTCGGCGGGTTTTTCCAGTCCGGCAACACAGGATGGACTCCCCTGCAATTCAAACTTAAATTTTTCAACCGGAGGAAAGGTGCAGGCCACCGTGTCACATTCCTGGTACTCAAATTCTCCTTTTATTGTGACCTTTTTATCACTAAGCAGTTTTATTTTCTGTTTAAATACTTTTAGACCGCTGTGGTGTTCCATTAGTTTTCCCATGATCTCGTCATCGTAAACATGGGGCGCGGGCTCTGTCATTTTTCCAACAAGAGCATAATCGGCAGAAGGTTTGAAGGTGAAAATTGTCGGACGTGAATCTCCCGACGGGATGATAGAAAAAATATGATAGTACTTGTCGATATTCGCTTTAAAAATCAACTCGTATTCACAGTCAGATATTTTTTTTGATTCCATGCTCCAGTGAACGTGCACAATCTGAGCCTGGGTGTAAGAAACAAAGAGTATAAAAAGTAACAGCAGTTTTTTCATAATTGGAGTGTTGGCCAAAAGTACTATTAATTTTTATTGTGTTTTAACGCTGAGGTCGATGGTTTTTGGAGGCAAACACCTGTTGTCGTTACAACAGGTATATTCTACTTTAAAAGGCACTGTAAAACCCGGTTTTCCATTCAGTTTAATTTTTTGTTTAAATACAGCTTTATCTGTAAACGTATATATTTTAGCCTCAAAGGCCTTATCAAAGACTTCCACAGCGCCACTTTCTTCTGTTTTCCCATCTAATTTGTATTGTGTACTGGCTGGAAAGGTAAAAGTCGTTGAAATCGGTCCCGCTTCAGTCTCTTTTTGTGAGTAGGTATGCCAACCCTTATCTATAATGGCGTTAATGGTAATCTCTCCTTCGGTTGCACTAAGAGATTTATAGCTTGTGGCCCAATGCACAGGGTCCTGTGTTTGAGAGAATGAGCTTAAAAACGCAAACGCACTAAAAGCGAAAAATAAAATTTTGTTCATTGATAAAGGGGCTGGTTATAAATTAAAGTTCAGCCTATTATTTTAGTTAGGCAAAAGGCTAAACAAAGTTTAACAATTGTGTTGAGCCTTAACGCTCGACTTCAATAATATAAATATAAGGAGTAAGCTGTTTGGTTTTGTCAACAAGACCTAATCCAGATAACTTGTTTTTTGCGGGAATAACGAGTTCCAGATCATTATTTTCAAACATACTTCTTATAAGTGTTGGTTTTATAGCGTAGGTCACACCTTCGGTGTTCCTGTGTTTAGCATTGATAATTCCAATTATATTACCAGCGTTATCAAAAAGGGGACTACCACTGTTGCCAGGTTGCGTAGGTGCCGATACCTGATAGGAGGAATTGCTCCCCTGGAATCCACTTTTAGAACTGACAATCCCCGTAGTGAGTTTTATTTCCTCGCCCATTGTGGGGATAAGAGGATATCCGAGAATAAAAACACTTTCCCCTGTTTCAATCCCTTTGAAGCGTATCTGATAAGGAATACTATCGACTTTAATGTTTTCCAGCTTTAACAGCGCCAGATCGTTGACATTGTCCTCCGCAACGATAACAGCTTTATGTTTGGTGGAATAATCCCCGTTTATTCCTTTTACTTTTATGGAAATGGCACCTTCAACAACGTGGGCATTAGTAACGATATACCCATTGTCGGATATCACGAAACCTGTTCCAAACGCAACCCCTCCGCTTGGCAGGTCATCAACTAAATTTTTGTAAATTTCCTGACACATTACAGCGACCGCATCTCTGATCACTTCGATCGCGCCAGAAATCTTATCTACTGAATTAACATTGGTAAAAGCTCTGTAGACCAACCCATGAGTGTTCGCTTGGATTGTCCGAATCATTTTTCCATCCACATATATAATAGCTTCGTAGTTGATCTCGCAGCCTACCATTTGTCCTTGAGAAGACTCGCCCTTATTGTACCAGTTTGGAGTAGCTTTTGACACAACAATGCTAAGCCCTTCGGAGCTTATGCCACTAATCCAGGTTATTCGTTCAAAAGTTCCACGAAAGGTGTTTCGGAAAGCGCTTGCCAAAGATTTACGGTAGTGGTTGATACTGGTTTTCGGAAAACCCACCGGTTCAATTACGAACGAGTCTTCAACGGCCATTCGGAAACTGATATTAATTGATTGTTCAAGAGGCTTCCCATCATAAAAGATTGCAGGATTTGTCTCAAAATAACCTATTTCCAACATCTCACAGCCAGTTAAAATAATAGACATGGCAACAATAATCAGTAAAGTTGTTTTTTTCATGATCTTGATTGAGGGTAGGGTATACTAATGTAATAAGCTTTCAACTACCAAGCAAGCTCCATTTTTTTTGCATGATACGAAGGTCATTTTCTATCCGATAGTCCTTGGAATAGTTTAGCAGTGCTTTATTAATTCGCTCCACTGTAATATTGCCGGAAAGAATATCTGCGGGACTTAGCACCGAGGGTCGCAGGGCAGGAAGATCCTTCCGCAAGCTTTTTCCATATCCAACCCAGGAATAAAATCCAAACAGAACCTTAAAGCAGTTCGCCAGAAAATTTGTTTTGTTTTTTTGAAACCAGATAAAAAACCAGAAGAAAATGATCAGAAAGAAAGAAATGCCTACATCGAAGAGTCTTTTATTCCTTTTGTTTTCGGGCCTTCCCACATTATTCACATCAATCATGTAAAGATCACCCGCTGTGTCGATGCTGTTACTTCCAATGATAGAGAGGCTCTCGGGCGGCGCTATCTTAAATTCCACGCCTTTTGTTACAAGGGTAATCATCTTGTTGATGATTTCCTGTGATGAAATATCTTTAGCGCAGAATATAATCTCATCCAGGTGGTGGACATCGATGATTTCATTAACCTGTTTAAAATGTCCAATATATGCAGCGTTTTTCGAGCCATTTTCCTCGTTACTTATGAAACCAACGAACTCAGCCCGGATATTGGTTTTGTTCAGAATATCACTTACGCGCGTAAATTCCTGCTCACTTCCAATAATGCCAATATGCGCATTGGCTTTGTGACCACCGAGCTTAAAGCGTTTGATCCTGATAAGGTGGTAGAAAATTCGTGTAAATAAATAAATGGCCAAAGCATAAAAAGAGCCAATAAGAATCAAAGCTCTTGAAAAACGATAATGCTCGGGGAGCAAAGAGTAAACAATAAGTATAAATGCGCTTCCTGTAAGAACACCCCTCACTATTTTTCGTATACGTGTCGGCACATCATACCCTCCGCTGAAATACACGAAAAGCATCCAAAGCAAGGTGTAGATGGGAAAAAAAAGCCGGATAATTTCTTTAGAATAAAAGTTAGGATACAATTTAAAATGAACTTCATAGATATCCTTACAGACATAAAGCCCTGTAAGAATCAACGCAAAGTCTATTGCCGGAAAGAACAATTGTTTTACGAGCCGAACAAAAATGGCCGCAGCCGCGCGCAGGTAAATAGCAAGATGTATGAAGAAATTAAACAGCCTGGCATTATTCTGGCTAAAGTGCTTTTCAGCGAAAATGGCCATTGCCTTATAAAAAACAACCACATAATTCACGCTACTTTTTTTTGTGCTTTCGCCTTTGTAGTGAATGATACTGCTTTCGGCAAAATAATAGTTTTTGTAGCCGCCTTTGATAATGCGATATGAGAGATCTATGTCCTCGCCGTACATAAAAAAGGTCTCGTCCAGCAGACCAACTCTGTCTAAGGCCTCCTTGCGCATAAGCATAAAAGCGCCGCTTAACACGTCAACCTCATGCGTTTTATTTTTATCGAGGTAGCTAAGGTGGTATTGACCGAACTTTTTTGAGCCGGGAAAGAGCTTAGCCAAGCCGAAAATCTTATAAAATGCTACCGACGGAGTAGGAAGCCCCCTTTTACTTTCCGGAAGAAAATGGCCTTTACCGTCCAACATCTTAATTCCAAGACCACCAGCATCTGGATGCTGGTCCATAAAAGCCAGGGTTTTTTCAAAGCTGTCCTCCTGGACCACCGTATCCGG
>JAEUTM010000459.1 GCA_016788025.1 Bacteroidia bacterium | reverse complement strand
TTGAAAAAAGACAATTCAGGATAAATGGATTCATAAATCATTATCCCGACTTCATTATCCATACCAAAAAAGGCAAGACCCTCATTGTTGAGACAAAAGGTGATGACCGGGACAATTCAGATACGGAAGCAAAAATCAGGCTAGGTTCGGCTTGGGAAAAACTGGCTGGTGCTCAGTTCCGCTACTTTATGGTCTTTGATAAAAACGACATGAAGGATGCGTACAGATTAGATGCTTTTCTGAACATTATCAGGGAGCTTTAGAAAGTTAAGATCCCTTACGTAAATCTCATTCATTGCAGTAGCACAAAGCTCCTTTTTTTTGTCAAAAATTTCGATAGGATAAGTCTTGACAAATTTGCCTTCATTCTTCAGGACTTGCTCAGCCTCCTCTATCATCGATGGGGTAATACGAATTGTATAAAAGAGATCGGTTCTTCCGGGTTTGATGTATTGAATTTGAGCGCTTTTTAACCAAACAGTGATTTTATATCCTTTGTGCCTGAGAATTTGTCCAAACAACAGGGCGTAAAATGGATCGGTAGCAGAAAATATAGTCCCCCCGAAAATCGAATTGCCAAGATTCGTCGTGAAGACACTTCGGTTTATTTTAACATCGATACCCATAAAATCTTTGTGAATACTTCTCACCCAGATTCGCTGAAAGAACATTGGTGGATAAAAACGCATTAACCACTTCAAACTATTTTCCGAAATCCTCATGTCAACTATGTTTCAACACCTGGCTTCGCAAACGGCTTAGTGTTTCGGGAGTAATTCCAAGATAAGAAGCCAGATAAATGGAGGGTACTCTGTTTCCAAGTTTTGGATGTGATCGTAGGAATTCGAGGTACCGTTCCTGGGCCGGGTATCCCACCCGATTTATTTTCTTACTGCGTTCGATAGATTTTACAAAATAGCGCTCTATAATTTTTCGAACCAATCGTTCAAACATAGGGATCTCATCATAAAAGCGGTTAAGGTCGTCATGGCTTAACAAGAAAACCTGGCTGTCCTCTAAAGCTTCAATATTAATCTCTGCGGGTTCCTGTGAGAGAAAAGCCTTTGCATCGCCGAACCAATTGTGTTGCGCCACAAGGTCTATCGTGTGTTCTATTCCCTGTTCATCAAAAATATAGTGCCTGAATAAGCCCTCGTTCACATAAAAAATTGTGTTCGCAAGGTCGCCTTCATTTAAAAGATTTTTTTTCTTTTTGACATGCTTTACTCTTAGGGCCGCAATGATTTTTTCGATTCCTTCTTCAGAGACAGGAGCCGTTTGCCGAATGGTGTTTATTAAGGTTTCAAACATGATACATCGGTTTAAATCTTTTAGTTCTGCGCTATACTTTCGCTTTTACATTTTTCCAGGCCTTTATTTGCCAGTTTATCAGTCCGGTGCAAATGTGGTTCCTCTCTTTGTCATACACTTCCACTGGAAATTCTCTGAATACCGTCTCCTGAGTTTTAAGAGGGCCTATTATTTCTTTTTCGATCTGTTCTTTTGTAATCCTGAAATTTACATACACATCTGTTTTAGCCTGGTAGTGATAGGTCATATGGATATTCTTTAAAATAATCCGGTATTCTTTCGGAGAAAAATGCAGCAACAAACTCAAACCCGAAACATACTCGCACATGGTAGCCAATAAACAAGCGTGAATTCCGCTAATGTGGTTCCTGTTGTTCTTTGAATTTCTAACCTCCATACTCAGTTCTCCCTCGCCAATGGATGTAACACGTATATTGTGCGGCTTATTAAATGGCACTGTTCTGAGCAATATCCTGTTCAGCACCCACAAGTAGAATGCCGAATGACGCGCTTTTTGTATGAGTGCCTGGAGCCTATCCATTATTTTTTAAACAGACTTTCAACGTAGTCTATGTATTTTTGCTGCGCATCTTCCTTTGCCATCCCCTTCTTTCCATTCCAGGCATTGTATTTAGCGGCTGCCACAAAATCAAACATGGCAGGCTTTTCGATATTAATGTCGCCGATGGTTGCTTGTTTATTCAATGCATATAATTCGAGCATCACTTCATTTCCGGGCTTTTCAGGGAGAGTCATTACTTTATTCTTTGCTTCCTCAAATTTTTGTTCCAATGCTGTCATATTTTCTTTGGCTTTAATTTGTTCTGTTTTTTTCACGGCAGTTTCTTCCAATACAAAGTCCGGACTCCTTGGAATATTCATAAACGCCTGGGCCCATTCCTGTGGCAAAGCTGTCAACTTTCGTTTCTCCATGTCAACCCAGGCTCCCTGAACGTTTATTTGCGCAGCCTTCACGTCATCTCCACGGAAAAGTTCCTGGCTAAAGGACCAGCGGCTCCCATCCGGTCTGCAGCTTGTCATCACGCATGTCACCTTAATCATGTCACTCGGCCTTACTTCCCGCATATAGATCAATTCTTCCCGGAAGAGTATCGGCCCAATTCTCAGCTTTTCCAAAAGTCTTGAGTTAAACCCGAGATTCTCCAGTACCTGCAAACGCGCCTGTGCCGCGAAATCGGCATAAGCCGAATGACGCAGGTGCATGTTCGCATCTATCTGCGACCACATTACCTTTCCTTCGTAAAATACATTCTCCATTTAGAAGCAGTATTTGTTTTCAGCGATGAGTTTTTGCGCAACAGTTTGTCTGGCTGCTTTCGGATTAAAGGGCTCTTGTTTGGTATAACGTTTTAGTCCCATCAGCATCATACGCATTTCGTCGCCTTCCGCGAAACTATTCAGGGCTTCTTTTCCCTCTACCCATATTTTGTCACAGGCGGAATTGATATAGCTTCTGGCGATAGCAATCTGCGCTTCGCAAGCTGCCTCTCCCCGCATACTAACCATTTTTTCAACACGCAGGAGCGTAGATTCGGCTACGTAGGTTTCTATTGCCATATTCGCAATATTCATAATTACTTCCTGTTCTTTGCTAAGTGTGGTCATTAACTTTTGCACGGCGCCTCCGGCCGTCAGAAGAATAGCTTTTTTGAAATTGGCGATCAGCTTTTTTTCATATGCAAAAAGTGTTTCATCGGGTTCACTGAATTCCGGGATTGCGACTAATTCTGCGGCTACTTTCTGAGCAGGACCCATAAGATCGAGCTCCCCTTTCATCGCGCGTTTCAAGATCATGTCAACGATCAACATTCGGTTAATCTCATTTGTTCCTTCAAAGATTCTGTTAATCCTCGAGTCCCTGTAAACGCGGTCCATTGGTCCTTCTGCACTGAAACCCATTCCACCATAAATCTGTACTCCTTCATCAGCCACGTAATCGAGTGTTTCTGATCCATGTACTTTAAGAATAGCAGCTTCCACAGCAAATTGCTCAATGCCTTTCAACTTGGCCTTACCTTCTTCCATACCCCCTTCTATCAGAGCATGAATCGCATCCTCAATATTCTGTGAACAACGGTATGTGGCACTCTCCGATGCAAAAATACGAATGGCCTGTTCGGCTAATTTGTATCGTATTGCCCCGTACTTCGAGATAGGTCTTTCAAATTGAATGCGTTCGTTTGCATATTGAACCGATTGGGTAACTGTACGTTTTGCTCCGCCAATGGCGGCGCCAGCTAACTTGATCCGTCCAATGTTCAAAATATTTACGGCAATTTTAAATCCGTTACCACGCTCCGATAATAAATTTTCTACGGGTACTTTGCATTCGTTAAAGAACACCTGGCGTGTTGAACTTCCTTTAATTCCCATTTTATGTTCCTCGGGATTCAGTGAAATTCCGCCGAAGGATTTTTCGACGATGAATGCAGAAAGATTTTTATCATCATCAATTTTTGCAAACACTGTGAAGATATCCGCAAAACCGCCATTGGTGATCCACATTTTCTGTCCGTTCAGAATGTAGTGCTTTCCATCCGCGCTTAACTTGGCGTTTGTTTTACCACTGTTTGCATCGGAACCACTGGCCGGCTCGGTAAGGCAGTAACAAGCCTTCCATTCGCCACTGGCTAATTTTGGAATGTACTTCTTCTTTTGTTCCTCGTTCCCATAATATAAGATCGGCAGGGTTCCAATGCCCGTATGCGCCGAAAGAGCCACGGCCACAGAATGTCCGGCTCCCAAGGCTTCAGTGGTTAGCATAGATGTCACAAAATCCGATCCAAGACCTCCCAGGTTCTCAGGCACTGAAACGCCCAGCAAACCTAAAGCACCGGCTTTTTCGAGAAGCGAGACCATAAGTCCTTCTTCCTGGCTGTCGATCCTGTCAAGAATCGGCGTGACTTCCTGATCGATAAAATCATCGCAGGTCTTTTTCATCATCAGTTGTTCCTCATTCCATTGTTCCGGAATAAATATATCCTGTGCATTTGTCTCCTTAATGAGGAATTCTCCACCTTTTGTTTTATTAGCTGTCGTCATTTTCAATAGTATTGAGTAATTAGTATTGAGTAGTTAGTACTGAGTATTGAGACTATAGTAGTTCAAAAACTCCAGCCGCGCCGTGACCAGTACCAATGCACATGGTTACCACGCCGTGTTTTTTATTTTGTCTTCTCAGTTCGTTAAACATTTGCACCGATAATTTTGCACCGCTACAACCCAATGGATGTCCCAAAGCGATAGCTCCTCCGTTCACATTCACTTTATTCTCATCTAGCTCCAATTTACGAACCACAGCAAGGGATTGAGACGCGAAAGCTTCGTTCAATTCGAAGAGATCGATGTCTTTTGTCTTCAAGCCGGCTTGTTCCAGCGCTTTCGGAATTGCATAAACAGGACCAATTCCCATAATGCGCGGTGGAACACCTGCTACGGCATGTGACACAAGCCTTGCAATAGGTTTTAAGTTATGTTCTTTCATGAAACGCTCACTCACCACCATCACAAAAGCTGCACCGTCGCTTGTTTGAGAAGAATTTCCAGCCGTAACACTGCCTCCGTTTGCAAACACTGGTTTTAGTTTGGACAGTGCTTCGATGGAAGTGTCAGAGCGCGGACCCTCATCTGTTTCTACTATATATTCCTTTGTTTTCCGTTTCATGTTTTCATCCAGGTATGTTTCAGTCACTTTTACCGGGACAATCTCATCTTTAAACTTTCCTGATTTAATGGCAGCAATTGCTTTTTGATGCGACTTATATGAAAAAGCATCCTGGTCTTCACGAGACACATTAAACTCTTTTGCTACTGCTTCCGCCGTTAAACCCATGTTCCAATACCAATCTGCATGTTCCTTGGCAATAGTAGGGTTTGGAATCACGCGCCAGCCTCCCATTGGAATTAAACTCATGCTCTCAACACCACCGGCGATAATGCAATCCGCATAGCCTGCAGCAATTTTAGATGAGGCAATAGCAATTGTTTCCAATCCTGAAGCACAGTAACGATTCACGGTCATCCCTGAAACTTTATCAGTGTTTAAAGACAACAATGAAATAATCCTTCCTACGTTCAGTCCCTGCTCCGCTTCGGGCATGGCATTACCTACAATCACATCATCAATTCTAGTGTGATCAATTTGTGGAAGAGATGCCATGAGATGTTTGATCACATCGGCAGCGAGGTCATCCGGACGGGTAAACCTGAAGCCACCCCTGGGAGCTTTTCCTACAGCACTTCTGAAACCGGCTATTATGTAAGCGTTCATGTTAATATTATTTGTACCATGTACTTTGTAGATTGTACATCGTCTTAGTTTAAAGTGTTTATTAACTTGTTAATCATATTCTGAATATGATTGAGATTAGGATTCAATTGATTTAGAGCGCCTTCATCAATATATCCCAATTTTTCGCTAATGATAAGCTGAGATTCGAGTTCACAAGAGGATCCAAGTGCAATACCCAAAAACTGCCGAAATTCCTTTTTGTTATTTCTTCCTGCACCCTCTGCAATATTTGAAGAAATTGACACAACACTTCTGTTTATCTGACTCACTAATCCATATCGCTCATCCGTTGGAAAAACTTTGGTTAGTTTGTATACCTCGACGGCAATAGCTATCGATTCCTGCCACACTTTCAGCTCTTTAAATTGATTCATATTGTTATTTTTTTATAGACTTAATACCAGTTACATGTTACAAAATACAAGGTCACTAATTTCTCAACACCTTCCCGCCATTTATTATACTATGAAGTCGTTCCATCGTTTTTTTCTCTGCACATAATTGAACGAAGGCCTCTCTCTCCAGATCCAGTAAATATTGTTCTGTGACCATCGTTGGCTGTGACAAATTTCCGCCGGCAAGAACATAACCTAATTTTTGAGAGATCTTCAAATCGTGTTCGCTCATATAATTACCACTGTAAAATGAATTTGCTCCCACATACACAAGTCCCAATGCCTGGTTGCCCAGGGCTTTGATATCCTTACGCGGTAAAGGCATGGTATAACCTTCTTCAGCCATTAGTAAACATTCAGCTTTCGCTTCAGCAAGTTGGCGCGACCTTGATACAACAACCTTGTCAATACCTTTTCGAAGAATTCCAAGATCGAATGCCTCATAGGCCGATGTTGAAACTTTTGCCTGGCCAATGGTCAGAAATTTATCACGGAATGTATTTAGTTCCACATCCCCTTCATGAAGTGAATCGGAAATTCTTACTGCAAATTCTTTTGTTCCCCCGCCTCCGGGAATCACCCCCACTCCAAATTCAACCAGGCCTATGTAACTTTCGGCATGCGCTATAACCTTATCGGCATGAAGACAAATTTCGCATCCACCTCCGAGGGTTAAATTGTGAGGCGCAACAACAACCGGAATCGAAGAGTAGCGAATACGCATGGTTGTTTTCTGAAACTGCCTTACCGCCATATTCAACTCGTCCCAATCCTGTTCCGCGGCCATCATAAAGATCAATCCAACATTTGCACCGGCTGAAAAATTAGCGCCTTCGTTGCTTATCACAAGTCCACGGTAACTTTGCTCTGCGATATCAATCGCTTTATTAATACCGGCAAGTACTTCACCGCCAATGGTATTCATTTTGGTGTGAAACTCACAGTTCAGAATTCCATCTCCCAGATCTGTTATTGTAACACCACTGTTTTTCCATATTGTTTTTGTACTGCGAATCGCATCCAGGGAAATAAAGTCTTCTGTGCCCGGAATTGATTTGTAAGCTTTATTGGAAATGTCATAATAAAGACGTTGTCCACTCTCGATCTTGTAAAAAGAACTATTCCCTGCTTTAATCATGTCATAAACCCAGCTTGCAGGTTTATTTCCACTTTCTTCCATCAGTTTCAAAGCGTTTTCAATACCAATGGCATCCCAATATTCAAAAGGACCAAGATCCCAGCCAAATCCAGCTTTCAGAGCATCATCAATTTTGTATAACTCATCGGCAATCTCAGGAATACGATTCGAAACGTATTGAAATAAACCTGAAAAGGTTGCGCGATAAAACTCACCCGCCTTGTCTTTACCAGAAACGAGAATTTTAATACGTTCCTTTAAATTGTCAATCGGCTTGGTAAGTTCCAGTGTTGGGAATTTTACTTTTTGCTGAGGCTTGTATTCCAGTGTTTTAAGATCCAGCGCCAGGATTTCTGTTTTGCCTTCTTTGTTCTTTGTTTTTTTGTAAAAACCTTGTCCTGTTTTATCACCCAGCCATTTATTTTCCGACATTTTTTTCAAATAGTCCGGCAAAGCAAAAAGGGAGTTTGCCTCATCATTCGGAAGCGCTTGTTTTAAACCATTGGCTACATTGATAAAGGTATCCAGGCCAACAACATCTGCGGTACGAAAGGTTGCGGACTTAGGACGGCCAAGAACCGGCCCTGTTAGTTTATCCACTTCTTCAATGGTGAGTCTCATTTTTTCAACCAGGTGCAAAAGAGACATGATGCCATAAACACCAACCCTGTTTGCTATAAAAGCAGGTGTGTCCTTAGCCAGTACGGTTGTTTTACCAAGAAACTTCTCTCCGTATTCCATAAGGAATGAAATCACCTCTTTGTCAGTATCCGGAGTAGGGATAATCTCCAGTAAACGTAAATAGCGTGGAGGATTAAAAAAATGTGTTCCGCAAAAGTGTTTTTTAAAATCTTCGCTTCTGCCTTGTGACATCAGATGAATTGGGATCCCAGACGTATTGGAAGTTACCAAGGTTCCTGGCTTCCTGAATTTTTCCACTTGGTCATACACCTTCTTTTTAATTTCCAGGTTCTCCACTACCACTTCGATTACCCAGTCACAGGCGTTAATTCTTTGAAGATCATCCTCAAAATTTCCAGTGTTGATGCGTGATGCAAATTCCTTCTTATAAATAGGTGATGGATTAGACTTTAAAGCAAATTGTAATGCGTCATTTACGATCCGGTTGCGAACAATTTTACTCGTTAGGTCCAGACCTTTTGTTTTTTCAGCATCATTT
>JAEUTM010000405.1 GCA_016788025.1 Bacteroidia bacterium | reverse complement strand
AGGAGATTTTCCAGGTACATCTTAAGAAAATTAAAATTGACGAGAGTGTACAGATCGACTTCCTGGCAAAACAGACGCCTGGATTTAGTGGCGCCGATATTGCGAATATCTGTAATGAAGCGGCTTTAATTGCTGCCCGTTCAAATAAGAAGACGGTACAAAAGCAGGATTTCCTTGATGCAGTTGATCGTATTATTGCAGGTCTTGAGAAGAAAAATAAGATTATTACACCTCAGGAAAAACGGGTTATCGCTTTCCACGAAGCTGGTCACGCAACAGTGAGCTGGATGTTAGAGTGGGCTAGTCCTCTTGTAAAAGTAACCATCGTACCTCGCGGTAAATCCCTGGGGGCTGCATGGTACTTGCCTGAAGAACGCCAGATTACTACTCTCGACCAAATCCTGGACGAAATGTGTGCTGCCATGGGTGGTCGCGCAGCTGAAGAAATTATTTTTGGAAAAGTAAGCACAGGGGCTTTAAGTGATCTTGAAAAAGTGACCAAACAAGCTTATGCCTGTATCGTTTATTACGGATTAAACGACAAGATCGGCAACATTAGTTACTACGATAGCTCCGGACAAAGCGAATATAGCTTTGGTAAACCATACAGCGAAAATACGTCACGTACAATTGACGAAGAGGTTAAAAAGATGACTGACCTAGCTTATGCCAAAACCAAGCAGATTCTTTTAAGCAATAAAGAAAGACTTACAATGCTCGCGGAAAAACTCCTTGAAAAAGAAGTTATTTTTAAAGAAGATCTTGAGGAAATTTTCGGAAAACGTCCTTTCGACAAACACGAAGAAGCGATGAAACCTCAGATCGATATTCCGCCAATCACCGGGTAATTTGATAAAATTTTAAGGCCGTTCACATTGAACGGCCTTTTATTTTGTAGAATACTTAATAAGGAGTGTTTGCCCGGCAACAGCTTCTTGTTTTTCATCGAGATGATTCCATTGCCTGATATCTGCTTCATCCACCTTTAAAAAAGTCGCTAAGTTTTTTAAAGGCTCATTTATTTTCACCAGATAAGCCATGGTTCTTGTGTTTGCAGCGAGCGTATCTGTGCTGGCATGCTGTAGTTTTACAGGATCTTCAGCATATTGAACCAGGTTGCCGCTTTCGGGTAAAAGGTCTTTTAAATACCCTGAATAATCTGCCTCCATTTTTTTCGGGACCCGTATTTCGTATACTTTTTTAGCGGGATTGTCCAGTTTTTCGCACAGCAGCCAGGGATTGTGCAGACGTATCATGCCCGAAGTACAGCCAACAAGTCTGGCAAAATCATTTAAATTGTGAATACTCGAATCCACCTTGTAGATCTTATAAGGTATCTTGGAAAAGTAATACCATTTCTTTTTTTTAATACCAAAATGTCCGGGACTGGAAAAAAGAGTTTTGTAAGCCAGGATTCTGTATACAAAACTCCCTGTTTCCTTATTTAACAGAAGATCGTAATAGGTGGTGCCTTTTTGTTTTGCCATCGCGTTCTGTATTCCTCCGATTCCGCGGTTATAGGCCGCGGCAGAAAGGGTCCAGTTATTAAAAATGGCATAGGCATCTTTAATATGCCGACAGGCAGCTCTCGTAGCCTTCTCAACATGATATCTTTCATCAACACAGGCGTTCACCTCTAACCCATAATTTTGCGCCGAAACCGGCACTAGCTGCCAGAATCCTGCCGCACCAGCGTGCGATGAAGCATTTGAAAGGTGACTTTCGATAACACACAAGTACTTAAAATCGTCTGGCACGCCTTCCTGTTTTAAAATAGGTTCAATATATGGGAACCATCTCTGTGCTCGTGTAAACAAAGCCAGAGAGTTGTTTTTCCAGTAGGCACTTGTAAAAAACTCCTTTTCCAGGTCTTTGCGTATGTCAAAATCATTGGAAGGGATTCTCTCGCCGCAAAACTCAAGATTAGCCGGAATGTTAAGATCAAACACGTAAAAGTTATTGTTTGTGTAAGACAGCCCGTTTTGTGTTGGAGGATAAACATACACTTTAAGGAAAAAGTAAACCCCTATGAAAATGAGAAAAAGAAGAACACCTGGTCCGGCCTTTCTAAAAGCGGTTTTCCGAAAAGAGGGTATATTCTCAGTGTTACTCAAAAAAGGGCTTTACTGTTTTACGCTAACAACGAAAAATCGTTTCGTAAAGGGAAGATAAGTTACGATTTTTTCCTGAGTACCGTATTAAGGTATAAGCAGGTGAAAACCAGTAGTATGTAACCAATGCTTACAAAAAAAAGAGTGTATGAGAAGTTAACAACCAGGCTGTAGGCCAGAATTATTCCAATATTTCCAACAGCTAAAAAAAGTAGGGCGATTCTTTTTTCTGTCAAACCTCTGAAAAATAAATGATGTGTGGTATGGTCTTTTCCTCCTATAAACGGAGAACGACCTTCTTTCAAACGATTAATTATTACGGTAATGGTGTCTGTGAGTGGAAGCAAAAACACAAGTCCCACCAGTACCGGATTTACGATCGCAAAGCCATTTACGAGGGGTGAAGTAGGGTTGTTCCAGCAATTATCAATGCCCATTACAGCAAGGAATAATCCCAGAAATTGACTGCCTGTATCACCCATAAACATCTTCGAAGGATGAAAATTGAAAATCAGGAAACCACATAACGCACCCAGTACACCCAAATTTAATGTTGTACTGTAGCTATCTGTATTAAATAATGAAATGTTCACGGAAACCATAAATAAACAAACCAAAATGGAAACAATGGAGCTGATACCATCCATATTGTCAAGCATATTCAGGGAGTTCATAAATCCCACCACCCAAAAAATGGTTAGTATGTAGTTCAGGAACTGATTTTCAAATATCAAAATACTATGACCGGAAAAAATAACAATAAGAGCGCAAAAGATCTGGGTAAGTGATTTTAACAAGGGCTGGGTATTAAATGCATCGTCGGCCAATCCCATTAAGAAGGCCAGGGTAGAGGCCATGAGTATGCCTATGATTTGAATATTAAATCCATTGTTTTTATGCGGCAGAATTATAGTAAAAATGAATGCAAATAAAAAAACAACGTAAAAAGAAATACCTCCTAGAGAGGGTTTCGAATCAACATTCCAGCGAATTTGCTGATTATCACGCATCCGCATGCCAAGAGTCTGAGCAAAACGCAGCAAAATATAATTAATAAGCAGCGAGAAAACGAAGCATACAATAAAAATGGTTGTAAGTATGAAATGAAAACTCAGATTCATATATAGCTTTACGTTTCTCTTAAAATATCAAATTAGATAAATAAGCTATTAAAATCTTTTATCTTTTTTCCCTGCAGATCTTTTTCAGAAAGGAGAGGATCTTTAATCTTCCAGTCAATTCCTATATCGGGATCATTCCAAAGAAGACAATCCTCTGCAGCCTTATTATAAAAATTGGTGCATTTGTAGGAAAAAATGGTATTGTCTTCAAGTGTCGCGAAGCCGTGTGCAAATCCCTCCGGAATATACATCATCCATTTGTTTTGCGCATTAAGCTCTTGTCCAAACCACTTGCCGTAATTCGGAGAGCTTTTACGAATATCCACCGCAACATCAAAAACCGATCCGGTAATAACCCTCACAAGTTTGCCTTGTGCATGCGGATTGTTCTGGAAATGGAGCCCTCTTAAAACCCCTCTTTGCGAAAGGGATTGATTGTCTTGCACAAAATTGAGATCCAGTCCTGCTTCTTTAAAGAGCTTTTGACTATAGCTTTCAAAAAAATACCCACGCGCATCTTCAAATACCCTGGGTTTTATTACAAACACTCCTTTTAAGTTCGATTCAATTATTTCCATTATCTCTTAGTTCTTTTTTTGATCATAAAACAACTTTATGATTTCTTTTTCCTAAATTTTGATTTTCTTGTTTCGTCATCGCTGTAGTAGCCGGTGCCATAACCGTAACCATAACCATAGCCATAACCATAATTGTAACTATAAATCTTACGGCTCACGTCAACATCGTTAAGCACTATCGAGAGGTTCTTTACATCCGATTCACTTTTTAACCTGTCTAATATTTGTGCAAATAGTTTTCTCGAATAGCCTGCCCTGAATACATAAATGGGATAGTTGGCCTTCCGGATAGTTGCAATACCGTCAGTTACAAGACCAACGGGAGCATTATCTATGACAATATAATCGAATTTAGTCTTCAGATAAGTCAGCACCTCGTCAAGCCTTTGGCTTAAAATCAATTCCGAGGGATTTGGTGGCGATGGTCCGGCAGTAATAAATTTCAGATTCTCCATCGGACTGTTCATGAAGCATTCTTCCACGTCTGTTAAACCGGTTAAAATCGTACTCATACCAATTGTATTCGGAACACCAAAGCCCTTATGGATTTTTGGTTTCCTCATATCAAGGTCGATAATAATTACCTTTTTGTTTGTAAATGCTAACACCCCTGCAATATTGATAGCCACAAAGGTTTTACCCTCACCGCTTATTGTGGACGTGATTGACACAATTTTCGGCCCTTCCGAATTGTCAATGAAGCCCAGATTTGTACGCACCGTTCTGAAAGCTTCACTGATCAATGCTTTTGGATTTTTATCGACAATGAGCTGAGAAACAGGAATATCGTTCGGATACTTCGGTATAATTCCGAGTAAGGCCACGTTACCTGAAGAGTATTTTGTGATGTCGGAAAGCGCATAAATCTTGTCATGAAACAGGTAACGTACCAAAACTAATCCAATCGAAAACAGAAGAGAAGTAAGAAGCGCCACCATAATTGCATTCCGGCGGCTTGGCGAAACCTGTACGCCAACTCCCATGGCCTTTTCAAGAATAATGTTTTTGGAAACATAACCAGCCTTGGATATTGAAAATTCAGTTTTCTTTTCCAACAACATGGTATAGTACTTTTCGTTGATGGAATATAAACGGGAAAGACGCGAAAATTCAACTTCATCTTCAGGTGTATTAGTCAGCTTAGCCTTAAAACTGGAAGATTTTTCGAGGAGACTTTTGTATTTGGTTTTGTATTTAAGACGAATGGCATCCAGACTTTCGATCAACAATTTTTTCTGGTTTTCGATTTGGTAGTTAATTTGTTTTATGTTCTCTGAACTCGGGGTAACCGCGTAAAGCATATTCTCCTTTTCAGTAAGTAATTTTTGAATGTTCTGAGTTACATCTTTTATAACACTCTCATATTCGGTGCCCGAAACAAGAGAAACCAACTGATAGATATCGATGTTTTTGTTTTTTGAAATGCTAGCCTGAACCTCGGCGATAATTCGCTCCTCCATCTCTACTTTCAGCATCTGATCTTCGATCGTGGAATAGCGCATCAGCTCATTGTTAATCAGCTGATCCTTGTCGCTCATTTTCTTTTCCTTCTTAAAACTCTGCAGGTCGCTTTCAGTATTCTTAAGCGCATTATACACATTATCCAGTTGCGCGTCTATAAACGCCAGGATGTTATTGGCACTTTCGCTTTTTCGCTCCACGTCGTATGCCAGGTACTCTTCAGTAATAGCATTTACTATATCCGTAGCTTTATCTGCGTTTACGTCTTTTACCCTAATTAACATGGTTTTGGCCATTTCACTTAAGATCTTCAGTTCTACTTTACCTTGAAGTACTGCAGTTGTTACGTCTACATCATGCACAATAAAATAAAAGCCAATATTGTCTTTTATCATTTCGTGAATGTTCTGTATTGTGAGATCAGGGTTCAGGTAAATGTTCAAATCAAATTCC
>JAEUTM010000387.1 GCA_016788025.1 Bacteroidia bacterium | reverse complement strand
ATTGTTAATGATATCATACAAGCGGTTCATCCCGTCGCGTGTTCCATTGCTGGAAATAAAGTTCCCACGAGCCATCACTGCGAAAATATCGTGAGTCTGTTTCGGTAGGTTGAAGTCTTCTGCTAGCATCTTATGTTTCTTGTTTCGAGTTTATTATTTCGTGTTTGTGTTCCGTCACACTGAGCGACTCGTCCTGAGCTTGTCGAAGGGAGTCGAAGTGTGGGCTATTGTTCTTTTGTTACCTTCTCTTTCTTCTTTTTTTCTTTCTCCACCAGAGGCAGAATCAGTGTGTAACCCAGTCTTTTTTTGTTTTTGTTGGCGTCTTCATAATCAAAATACTGTAAGCGGTACCTGAAATCGAGACTGTTCTGGTATTCCATGGCAATCTCAACAAACAAAGACAGTCTGTCTTCAAAACTCACGGTGCCAATGGTTTTAGGAAACTTGTAGTCTATCAGGTATTCGAAAAGATTTTGTTTTGTTTGCGTTAAAAAGCGTTCCACCAATTTCTGCGTGTCGAGTTTTACCTGCTGCTCAAGGCCTTTTTCCTTAAAGTTGCCGGCCATCCTGTCGGCCATACCGCGCACCATCAAACGGGTGAGCTTATATTTTTCTGCGATACGTTTGCATAAAACGTGACCATCGTCGGTAAACAGAAAGTCAACGGAGATTTTTGTTTTCGGAGTTTTGTGCCCGTTGTAACGAATGGTGTTAACGTTTGAAACAATCTCGTTGAAATTTGTTTTAAAGTGCAGGGTGCTGTGGTCTTTGATTTCCTTAAGCTGCTGCGCCTTTTTGTAAACGTCTAGCTGGAACTGGATCTTGTTGATAAAGTCCGTAATGTCCGTCTGAATTTCGATCAGGTAGTCGAGGTTTTCGATCAGACTCACTTTTAAGCTTTGCACAATGCCGTACAGCTCCGAATCGTTGGTGAGACTGAATAAAGTTCTCGTTTCTTCAACAATTTCTGTTGTCCTTTTGATAAAGTCAATAATGGTATCGCGTTTTTCCCTGTAATCTTCAAGCTTCTGGAGCTTAATGCGATAATTACTTTCGTTTTTGTAGGTATCGTCAACGTTCTTTTGTAGCTTGATAATTTCCCTGGTCAGCGTGGCATTGATGCGTTTCAGGTATTTTTTTATGCTGCGAAGGAAACGCATTTCGCGTGCTTCCTGGTAGAAACGAATGTGACGGGTAAGTTCATTCAGGTAGTCATTGATGAAACCAGGAGTTACTTCACCGATCTCCATAAAATCCTCAAACATGGCCACCACTGCGTCGTTCAGACTAATAATACTCTCGTATTCGTAGATCAGATCGAGGGACTTCAGTTTCTGTAATTGCTCGTGTGTGATGTCTTCACGCGCCAGCAATTCGTTCACCGTGATGTTCTCGCGGTTGGCGAACAAGAATTCAACTACACCGCGATGCTGGTAAAGCTGGGATAGTATGTCGTTAACGTTTACCTGTAATGCCATATAAAGGGATAACAATTAAAGATACCAAGCCTTGCAGAGCCCGTAAAATGGGGTTATCAACAAAATAGGGGGTAATTAACTTTAAAAGTAAATAAGCCCTGATTATAAGCTATTTCTGAGTTTTTACTTAAAGCCGGAAAGTATTAACAGCTGTTATAAAATACTAACAATCGTGTTAATAAGTACTCTCCGGCTATTTTTATTATCTTTCAATCCTAAACCCAGATTTCCAATGGATCTCTTTAGATTAAAACGTATGGCGCTTTCTGCTATATTGTTATTAGCCCTATTTTCCTGTAAAAAAATACACAAGTGCCGCTGCTCGGATAATTCCCATTCGGCAGCCAGCCAGGACTTCTCTATCGGACATTCCACCAGAAAAGATGCAAAGAAAGCCTGTGAGGCCTTTGAAAAAGATTTGAATGAAAAAAAAGCAAATGTTAGCTGTCAGATTGTTTCTTAGCGGTTTGGGTCTTGGATTTTTGATAGAGTTTTAAGAGTTCTTTGATAAAAGAGGTCCATTCATATTTCTTCCTTTCCTCAATTACATTGTTGGTGAACTCAGCCTCCTTATCATTTTTGAAATAGCCAATGATCGTTTCAGAGATCAGAGTTACATTATTCTCAACAACATAACCGCAAATATTGTCTGGCACAATCTCAGCTAACCCCCCCACATTGGTTACCAGCATTGGTTTTTCATAATAATAACCAACCATTGTAACACCGCTGTTAGTCGCATTTCTGTATGTTTGAGCAACAAGGTTAGAAGCGCAGAAATAATAGCGTACATCCTCATTTGGAATAAATTTATCATGAAGAATTACCTGGTTATCGAGGCTTTTGGATTTTATAAGGTCCAGGTATGGTTTTTTGTCTTCGTAAAATTCACCAGCCACTAAAAGTTTAATGTTCTGATTCTTGATCTCAGGATGACTCATTGCCTCTAACAAAATATCAAGGCCTTTGTAGTGGCGAATCAATCCAAAAAACAAGATGATCTTATCATCAGGATTCAATTTTAAGTGGGTCCTTGCTTCCGCCATGGATACTGCCTTTCCGTATGTTTCATACATGGGGTGGGGAGAGAAGGCTTTGTTTTTTGTATCAGAGAACTTTGAAATATCATTAAGCACGGTTTTACTCATCGCGATAAAACCGTCGCAACCTTTTACAAAATAACGGGTGAAAGGTTTGTCACCAAATCTTTTTTCGT
>JAEUTM010000367.1 GCA_016788025.1 Bacteroidia bacterium | reverse complement strand
GAATCCGACTCAAACACCCCTGAAAAAGAAGCCTAATTGCTAGGGCTTCACAATCATACCGATATTTGCAAGCAAATGTGGGGGAATATCAGTACTTATCTCGTTAAGTGCCTGGATTAACTCATTCGAATACTCTAACATCATTGAGTTAGGCAGGCATTTGAGCGTGTACCCGAATTTTAATTCAATTTTATAACCCGCGGCCAGCACGTCTTTTTCCAGGGTATCCAGAGAGTAAACCCGTTGATGTCCAACAGCTATATCCCTTGGTCCCAATGTATCCAACTGCGGCTGCAATTTCATAATAACAGCAAGTTTTCTATGAATCGACTCTTTATTTGGAACAGCGATCAGGATTTTGCCATCCTTGCTTAGCCATTGTTTCATTTTCACGAGTAAATCCACAGGATTATCCAGGTGTTCTAAAACATGCGTGGCTATAATCAAATCAAATTTCTCGGTTGGTTTAAAATCTTCAAATAAGGTATGAACACATGTGGCTCCTTTAAGATCCTCCGCTGCCCGGTCCGTTAGTAATTTGGACCCTTCTATAATCGTGAGGCGGTGGCAAGCGGGGCTTATCTTCTTCAGCTGTACACCGTCCCCATAACCGAGAGCGAGAACATTTGAGTTCTTATTCAGGAGTTCAAGGATCCATTTTGTACCATACTCCTCATGCGCAAACTCAATGAATTTTTCTTTCACAAATTTCGCGCCCTTATCTTCATTTAAATAATAGCTCTCCGCATCTTTATCCAGAGCACTTGTGTTAACCTGCATGTTGTCTAATTTTTAGTTTCTTTATAGAACGCGCAATGCTGCTCGTCTTAGCAAATATGGTGAAAAATCCCTCTTCTACAAAACATTTCAATATCTAATGGAATTTAATATTTTTTAATTGTGAAGTCCCGGAAAATCAAATAACGGGTGGTAAACTAATTTGCCGCTAAACATCCATTATTGTAAATTCGCGCCATTAACAGGTCTTTTGACCCGTTCTTTAACCGAACGAAATATTCTTATTTTATGGCAGATTTTTCAAAATATAAATTTGGCACGCGCGCGATTCACGCGGGTGCGGACCCCGATCCGGGAACAGGCGCTATCATGACGCCTATTTTTCAAACCAGCACGTACGCACAGGAATACCCGGGCAAGCATAAGGGTTATGCGTATGCTCGTGGAAAAAATCCAACACGGGAGGCCTTGCAAAAAAATATTGCCGCGCTTGAGAATGGCAAATACTGCCTATGCTTCAGCAGTGGGATGGGCTCCGTAGACGCTGTAATTAAATTGTTGAGGCCTGGCGATGAAGTGATAACCGGTGATGATCTTTATGGCGGAAGTTATCGCATGTTTACCAAGGTTTTTGCTAACTACGGCATTAAGTTTCATTTTGTAAACATGACAGATGCTTCCGGCATCGAAAAGTACGTAAACAAAAACACCAAACTTATTTGGGTAGAAACGCCAACAAATCCAACAATGCAGATTGTTGACATTGAAGTATGTTCTGCCATTG
>JAEUTM010000335.1 GCA_016788025.1 Bacteroidia bacterium | reverse complement strand
TGTAAATCGTGGAGAGATTTACGGATTCTTGGGGTTGAATGGCGCGGGAAAAACAACTGTGATACGAATGCTGTTAGGAATGATCAAACCAAGCGGAGGAAGTATTCGTATGTTCGGGCAAACTCTTGACAGCGGGTTTCGCCAATGGAATAAAATCGGCTATTTAGTTGAAGCACCTTACTCATACCCAAAGCTAACTGTTTATGAAAATCTCAAAGTCTATTTCGAACTACGCAGTCTTAAAGACACAAGTTATATAGATCGTATCATTGACCGTCTAAAGCTTACTCCATATAAACATCGTCGCGCAGGTCAACTTTCGTTAGGAAATCAACAAAGACTCGGGATCGCAAAGGCTCTTTTTCACGATCCGGAACTGTTAATCTTGGATGAACCGATTAATGGTTTAGACCCGGAGGGTATCGTTGAAATACGTAATCTCTTGAAAGAGCTTGCTTCGAATGGAACAACTATTTTCATTTCAAGCCATATTCTAAGCGAAATGGCAAGGATTGCAGACAGGATTGGAATTATACACCATGGTAATCTTCTTAACGAATTGCAAACAACTGAACTTTCAGAATTGCTAGTTAGCAAACTAATTTTAAGCACTGATAATAACAGAAGAGCGAAAGATCTCCTGATTCAAAACGGTTATTCGGCACTTGAAAATGAACTCGGGGAAATCGAGCTAATGGACGACCAGATCTGCAAGCATCCTGAAAGTATATCCAGGTTGCTTATGTCGGAAGGTATTTATCCAAAAAAGCTTCTTGTGGTAAACGAAGATTTAGAACAATTTTTCCTGCGTACAATAAAATCATAGACATGAGCCTGCAAAGAACAATAAAAGCCGAAGTACTAAAGCTAAAGTCTGCTTCTGTCGTGAAAAATACTTTTCTGGCATTTGCCATAGCGCCACTTATGGGTGCGGCATTTGTTTTGATGGCAAGAAACCCGGGCACTATTGACAAGGAAAGTGCCATGCAGGTTAAAATGAATATGCTTGGATTTAGTGACACCTGGAACTCTTATTTTTCCATTCTGATACAAGCAGTCGGAGTAGGCGGTGTATTGATATTTGGCTTCGTGGCTAGCTGGCTTTTTGGCAGGGAGTATTCGGATTCAACAGTGAAGGATCTTATGGCGCTTCCCGTAAAAAGAAGCACTATCCTAAATGCAAAGTTCATAGTCATGATGGCTTGGTGCTTTTGTTTGACTGTATCTAACTTCATTGTTGGTGCGCTGCTGTCCATTTTTTTAGATTTGAGTGTCTTCACCTCGTCCCTGCCGATACAATTAAGAGACTATTTCATTACAAGTCTTTTAGCAGCATTTTTGTCAGCGGTGATTGCTTTCTTTGCAGTATGGGGGAAAGGATATTTAGCCCCACTCGGATTTGTTGGATTGACACTGGTTTTTGCCCAGGTAATAGCCGCAGTAGGCTACGGCGCTTATTTTCCCTGGTCAATTCCAGGCATTTTTAGCGGATCTGCCGGAGAATACAAAGCTCAATTGAACGTTTTGAGCTATTCGATCCTAATATTCACAGCAATTCTTGGGTACACAGGAACTATTTTATATTGGAATCATGCAGATCATTCGAAATAAAACCCGATCCATTTTGTTCTTTTGTATCTCTATTTAAACCGAAAAAAGGCTGACTAAATAGAAACGTATCCACTACTGATACCGCCTATAATTCTTATGTTATCTGGCAGCTCATGTGGGAACTTCTTGCTTCATGGCTGGTAGCTAGAGACCATCAGCTGGACAGGATTATCTGCATTGCAATTTTCAACACCTTGGGTTTTTCACCAATTGTATCTTGTTAATGCAAAAAAGAAATACGAATTAAGTAGACTTAAAGCTTTTAACAGAATTGATCCTTTTAATTTTGCACTAACTCAAACATTATTTTCGTTTCGAAATCGCTTTGTTGTGTTTCTTCATCTGTTTCTCGGTAAAATCGTTCAAAAATCTTTCCATGGTTTGCTTATACTCAGGCAAGAGAGATAAGGCTGGAAAGGTTTTCTCCATAAATTCAAGATTCTCGATTTTATCGGAATTGACGGTTTTAGACCGTGCATTTCCCAATAAAGTGGATTTACTGAAGGCATCCCCATATTTCTCGGCATCACCACCTTTTACATTGTAAAACGAAATACGTGATTTTATTTCCATGAAATTTAGTACTTCAAGAACAAGGTTTCCCTCAACCGTTCTCTTTTGCATGCTTCTGGTATATTCACCACCAATATCGAGAATAGCATAAAATCCATCTGGCAATTTTGAAAGATCCCGATTTTGTGTTTTGCTGTTCGTGGATTCTGGTAAAGATGCGATGTCGCCTTCCACGAAAGCGTCACCAACCTGCAATCCATCATTTAGTTGCTTGATAACTCCCGATTTTATGTCAGCACTATAAAATTCCGGTGGCATCGCTGTCCTCACTGCTGTTTTAGCCTTAGGGTCACCAACTCGCAAACGCTTTTCATCGTTTTCATCGATGATCTCGCCTACGCTGAAAAACACTTTTACAGGCTTGTTCGTTTCAACGATTTCTTTAAACGTTAACTTTTCGTCGTCGCCTCCGATAAAACTTGTTAAACCAAGCGCAATTGCTGCCAGAATCGAATTTGTTTTCATTTGCTTTTATATTAATTTAAATCTTCTCACTCAATCAGTGCACAAAGGCGAAGAACTATTCGTTTTTTATCCTCATAATTAAAAACGAGTATTCAATTTCAGTCACTAAGAACCAAATTGTTTGGTTAATGAGAAAATGAGATTTTGCCGGTGAGTAATTAATTTTTGTGGAAGCGCCTTTTTATTTTATGGATGAACGCATGACATATTCAATCAAACTAAAATAAACCTGATTAGACTTGAAAAAGCAATAAAACTCCTGCTTTATGATCTTGACGAGTATTTAGGCCCAAGGGAATGTGTCCTTTTCATCTGGGTCCTTTTTGTACTTTATCCTTAACCATCATGAAATCAATTGGTGCTGCAAAATATACACCCCGGCACCGGCCAAATATCCTATCAAAGCAAGGAAAGAGATACGTTTCAGGTAAGCAAAAAAACCAATTTTCTCCATTCCCATTGCGGCTACACCAGCTGCAGTTCCAATAATTAAAGTACTTCCTCCGGTGCCGGTGCAATATGCAAGAAGCTCCCAGAAATAGTGATCGGTCGGGTAGGTTTCAAGAGAATACATCCCCTGCGTAGCGGCAACCAACGGAACATTGTCGATTATAGCCGAGAGTAATCCAAAGGTCAAACCGATTAAATTTTGATTGCCAATTTTTTCAGTCATCCAATTGGCCAGCTCTTTCAGCATTCCCGCGGACTCCAGAGCCGCTATACTTGCTAAAATACCAAAAAAGAACAGCACACTTGGCGTATCGATTTTTCTGAGCGCATAAACCACGGAAAGAACGTGCTTATCTTCTTCGTCTTTTCCCCCATGAAGAATCTCTGTTAACAACCACAATATGCCTAGCCCAAATAAAACACCCATATAAGGTGGCAAATGGGTCAGTGTTTTAAATACTGGAACTAAAACCAAAATGAGCATTCCTGCAAAGAAAACTATTGATTGCTGCACAGCAGTTAAATCAGATCTCCTTTCAAAAGATTCTAATGGTCTTTCGACATGACCTTTAAGTTTAAAGGAAAGCACTAACAAGGGTACAAGGAGAGTTGTCAGGCTTGGTAGAATTAATTTTATTACAATATTTTGTGCTGTTATTTGCCCTCCTATCCAAAGCATAGTCGTTGTTACGTCTCCAATCGGCGACCAGGCTCCTCCAGCGTTAGCTGCAATCACCACAACACCGGTATATAACATCCGGTCATGGTCGCTTTTTATAAGTTTACGCAATAAAGAAACCATTACAATGGTTGTAGTAAGATTATCGAGAACTGCTGAAAGAAAAAAGGCAAGCAACGAAACTATCCACAATAAAGGAACTTTTCTGGTAGATTGAATACGAGTTGTGATAATATCAAATCCTTCATGGGCGTCGATAAGTTCAACGATGGCCATCGCTCCCAGCAGGAAAAAAAGAATACCGGAAATATCACTCAGGTGATGGGCCAATTTTCCATTGACATGTTCGGGGTCCGCCGTAAAAAGACTGTAGATTGTCCAGCATAAAGCCCCAGTGAGTAAAGCAGTAGCAGCCTTATTAACTTTTAAAGTGTGCTCAAGGGTAATCATTAAATACCCAAAAACGAATATAATTATCAGAAGGATCGTCATAACAAAAGTCTTTAACGTGCAGATAGATGCGGCCAAATATAGTGCTAAATATACTTTTTTTCGGACGAGCCTAAACTAACATTATTGCAGTAGATGGTCCCGATTGCCTTTTGCGACGAACCAACGCCCTTCCCTTTAGGGAAGGGTATGAGCCCAACGAGTTAAATACTCTTTAATGATCTCGTTTTTTCTTACAGAACCTCTGCCAGATTTGTAGTATTGTTCCTTTTTAATCGCCTCTTCTTTTGTCT
>JAEUTM010000334.1 GCA_016788025.1 Bacteroidia bacterium | reverse complement strand
ATATGGCCAATGGCTTTGGAAACCTGAAGAAAAAACCAAAGATGGTAATTGGAGGAATGGTAACGACTGAGCGCATAGGATTGTTGCAAAGAACTTCCTTTTATGGAACCTATACCTATATTCTTAAAATAAACAAGAAAGCAAAAATAAATTTTGGATTGGGGATTGGTGGGATCCAGCATAAGGTTAGAGTTTATGATGCAAGACCTTTTGATAAGGATGATAATTTTATGGGTTCCGACGTATTAAACGCTTTTGCATTTGACGCAAATGCAGGATTTCATTTCTATACAAAAAATTTCTTTCTCGGTTTTAGTGATCAGCAGATGCCTAATTCCAAAATTTTGTGGGATAACACCAATGGCAGAAACACAAATCACTTTTATGCCTACACTGGTTACAATTTTGCTTTTGACGCAAAGCGCGAATGGATTATACAACCCTCGATACTGGCAAGAACAAATAGCCCGGCGCCATACCAGTTGGAGTACATGGCTAAATTACTTTACAGGGAAATGATCTGGCTGGGATTCGGATACAGGCATAAGTCGACGGCAAGTTTTTTGCTTGGCTGCAAAATAAATAATGAATTTGTGTTCGGTTATAGTTTTGATTTTACGCTTAACAGACTCCAGAATTATTCAACCGGTACGCACGAACTGATGTTGGCTTATCTGATGCCGTTTAAAAAGAAGAAGTCGAAAAGCGAACTTATAAAGGATGCTGACGAAGAAGAATTGAATAAAATTGACAATAGCGTCAAAACAAACCTCCGGAACAAAAAGAAAAAGGAAAAAGAAGAGAAGAAAGAGGAAGAGTCGAAGACTGAAACAAGTCCTGCGGAGCAAAATAACCAGGCACAACCGGAGGGGACGAATACAGAAACGACGAGCCCTTCGTCACCTGAGTCAGCAGTTCCTTCATCTACGGAAACAACCGATCCTGTTTCTTCTGAAGCAAGCACGCCAAACAAAACAGAAATAGTGAGTCCTGAAGCATCGGCCCCTTCTGCAGAAACAGCAGCTCCTGCAAGTCCGGACGCTTCAGATAGCCCAACTGTTCAGGAACCGCTTAACACACAACAAAACAACCCGGCTACGGAAACATTCGAGCCAATTACTCAACCAGAAAATAACACAGCTCCCTTAAACGAAAATAAACCCGCAACTGAACCAGTGAACCAAAACACACCAGAACCAAAAAATAGATAATGAGAAGAAGTTCTAAAATACTTGTTATTCTGTCTGGCATTTTAATGAATGCCCTGGTATCCTTTGCACAGATTGATACCTGCTTTTGGTTTGCAGCGCCATGGGTCACTCCTGATCACTGGTGGAAAGACAATGTAGTCCTTCATATTTCGACTTTCAATTCGCCTAACACGACGGTGAGGATAAGGCAGCCGGCCCTTGCGGGGTATCATAGATACGATACAACGATTAATATTTCTGCAAACAGTAATTTCGACTATATTTTGTATCGTCATAAACTTGCGGGTCCCACTGCATTAGGCTTTGATTCACTCGAAACCAGGCCCGCCAATACCGTTGTTCCTTATGGACTGTATATTTCCTCCACAGACAATATTACGGTAGTGTATGACGTGGTGACCCGCCCAACGAGTTTTCTTAATCCTGAAACCATGTCATTAAAGGGACAAAATGCCTTAGGAACAGAATTCGTTTGTCCGTTTCAGACAAAATGGAAAAATCAAACGTTCACGAATAATCGCTGCGGTTATAACGGAGAAGATCTTAACTGCGACGGCATTGTAACTCAACCTAAACAGCAAATTAATATCGTTGCCACAATGTCTAACACCGTGGTTTGGATTACTCCAAAATGTCCGGTAATTGGGCATTCGGCAGCCACAAGTTATAGCATACTTCTGTCAAATCCCGGGGATGCTTATACGATTGAAAATGCAACCCAGTTTACCAATGTTTCCGGGCAGAACTTATCGGGAACAACAATCGTGTCTAATCATCCCATTGCAGTAACGGTGGCCGACGATTCTGTGTCAGGCTACACGGGCTGTTTCGATCTTATGGGCGATCAGATTGTGCCGGTAGATATTGTGGGCAAGGATTATATCGTTGTGAAAGGCGCCATGAACACCGGAGAACCTGAGGGCGCTTTTGTGGTGGCTACAGAAAACTTTACCCAATTAACAATAAATGATGGCGTAATCACCAACACCTTAATGAATAAGGGAGATACATATCATTATCAGACCACCCAGCTTCTTACTTCAATTATTGCAGATAAGAACGTATATGTATTGCAGGGAACGGGATTTGGGTGTGAGTTAGGTGAAGCTTTACTTCCACCATTGAGTTGTGCGGGTTCCAGCCTGGTTGCATTTTCAAGGAACAATAACCAGCCATTCCGCCTGAACATTCTGGCTAAAGCAGGCACTGAGAGTAGTTTCACTTTAAGTCCGTCTGCCGCAATTCCTGCTTCGTCTTTTGCTCCGGTTCCGGGTTTCCCAGGTTATGTTGGTGCACAGATCGTTTACTCCACTTTACAAATTCCTTCCGGGTTTTCGTACACAGTTGGAAACAGTGCAGATGTGTTTGCCCTGGGGGTATTTAATGGAGACCTTACTACCGGGGGGCTTTACCATTACATGTCTTCCTTCTTAAGAAGAACAACTGTAAAAACCCAGACTGTTAGTCCGATTTGTGCCGGACAGGAGGGAACTGTTGCTGTTACAGGAACAATTTCCGGTGCGGACATTACCGGTGTTTGGTCAACCAGTTATAATAATGGTACGGTAACCATCAATGGTGGCGGTAGCGGGACTTTTTCACCGGTTTACAGTTCGTCACTCAATGTTATTTCAACCATTTATACAGTTTCTGTTAATGATACCAGTGCAAGTGCACCTACAAAAACCATTACACTCTATCTTTCTTCTACCGGAAGTTGCAGGAGTGTTGTGGATTCCATAAAATTAGTGATCAATCAGCGCCCTCAGGTTTCTGTCAGTACAGGAACCGTTATGTGTAAAAACAATGTCCTTCCTGTTATTTTGAGTGGAACTGTCACCAACGCGGTGAGCGGTCAGTGGGGTGGAGGAAATGGTGGCGTATTTGGCGTTCCGGGACTTGTTACCACGTATACACCATCATCGGCGGACCTCGCTGCAAATACAATAACCTTAAGTCTCACCAGTCAGGCCCCGCTTGCGGGTTGTCCGAATACTGTAAAGAGTTTAACGGTTGCGTTTATCGATCCACCTGTGGTGAGTATTGTACCTAATAATACGGTTGTGTGCACCAACTCTACAACATTAGCCCTCAATGGAAATATTACTGGGATCACAACTACGGGTACATGGCTGGGAGGCACGGGTGCATATACCTTAACGAATGCATCTCCATCCACTACCTATATTTTAAGTCCTGGCGATCTCAGTCAAACGAGTATCACACTCACGCTTACCTCTACTAATAATAGTATTTGTGCTGCTGAGAGCAGCACATTATTAATCAATGTTATTCCAAAACCAACGGTGCTGGTGCCTCCGGATTTCACCGTGTGTGCAAGCGCAGGAACAATAGCCCTTACTGGAACCGTAAGCGGATCGGCTGTGCAGGGTGTATGGACAACGACCAATGGCGCCGGATTTTTCTCCAATAATGCCCCACAAATTTCTCCGGTAGATGTTACCTATTTTATGAACCAACTTGATACCGCCGACATCTATTTCACACTCGAAAGTTCCGGAGGTGTTTGTCCTGCAGACAGTGCTTTTTTCAAAGTATCGGTTTTGTCGGCACCAGTTGTTAAGGTGAATGAAAACTTTTTGCCTGTTTGTAGAAATGCTCTAATTGCTTTAACAGGTACGGTGAGTGGTTATACAAGCACCGGACTCTGGAGTACAAGCAGCAACACTTCAAGTCCTGGTACGTTCACTCCCGGGCCGGCATTCCTGAATGGATACTATCAGCCAAGCGAATCAGATATAAGCAATGGTTTTGTTGAACTAACGCTAACATCAACCAATAACCAGGGCTGTCCGGCAAGTTCGGCCATGTTCACAGCTTCTTTTGTCCCCTCTCCCAAAGCACGTTTTAATTTTTCCCTGAAACGGTGTATGAATGCACCTGTGTTATTCCAGGATGCATCGGAAGCAAATGGAACTGACTTCCTGAAATGGAACTGGGATTTCGGAGACAATTCACCTACTGGCGGATCGGCCTCTTCAAATCCAATTAAGACCTATACAAACGCAGGACAATATGTTGTAACACTAACGGTTACAGGGGTTAGTCTTTTAAACGTTAGTTGTCCGGATATTTTCGACACCATCATTCGTATCAAACCATTGCCTATAGCAGATTTTGAAGTTTCTCCGGCATGTCAGGATCAGCCTGTGATCTTTAATGATCTGTCTATTGCTCCTCCCGGCTCTGATCGCATTATGCAATGGAAGTGGGAGTTTGGAGACAGTGCAAACGCAGCGCCTTTAATTACGGGGATTCCTACTAAAACAGTGTCTCATAAATATCCGACCCCTGAACGGTTTTCAGCGATCCTCACTGTAACAGCCGCTGCTGCCGGATTATCTCCAAGCCTTGGCTGTGTATCGGATCCAAAAAGGATCTACGTAGATGTATTTCCAAAACCCGAAGCTGAATTTGGTATGACCAACAATCCTTCTGTTGTACAGGAGCCCGTTTATTTTACAGATTTCTCTACTCCAACCAGTAACATAGCAGCGTGGTTCTGGGATTTTGGTGATTCCGGTGCTTCAACCGACCAGGGACCTTCGCATATTTACGACAAAGCGGGAATATTTAGCATTAAACTTACTGTGATAGATAAAGCCGGTTGCGTGGATACAATACGAAAGGATATTGACGTGACGCTTTTACCGCAGGTGCCCGGTGGATTTACACCCAACAACGATGGGTTGAATGATCTTCTGTTGGTAAAGGGTGGACCTTTTGAAAGAATAGTTTTCAGAGTATACAATAGCTGGGGAGAACTTGTTTTTGAAACCAATGATCAGAAAGAAGGATGGGATGGCAGGAAGAACGGAATAGATCAGCCTGTTGGCGTATATGTTTGGACCCTAGTTGTAGATATGTACAATAACAGGCAGGTTCGTAAGAATGGGGACATAAGCCTGATACGATAATTAATGAGTAGAATCAAAAAATATTTGTTTTTCTGTTTTGCCTTGCCGGTGCTTGTTTTGCGTGCGCAGGATTTTCACCTGAGCATGTATGATGCTGCTCCATTGTTTTTAAATCCGGCCATGACCGGGCTTATTGACACCAAAATGAGAGCACATATCCATTTCCGGAATCAGTGGAACGTAGTGGCATATAAACCGCTAACCACAGCACTTGCAAGTTTTGATATGCCGAAAGGGAAATGGGGTTTCGGTGGACAAATCTCCAACATGCGCGGTGGCTTTGGTAATTATAATGTTCTCCAGATACTAGGTTCTGCTTCCTACGCCATTCCGTTGGACGACAGCAAATATCATAACCTCTCTCTCGGTTTACAAGCGGGCGTTACACAAAAGAGACTGGAGTACCAGGTTCTGACTTTTGATTCGCAATGGACTACTTCAAATGGGGGCTCCTTTGACAGGTCCACTTCCAGTGGCGAGAGCTTCTCAGGAAACGTTGAATTCCAGGAGGCTGTAAATTTTGGAGCATTGTATTATTATGGTAAACAACAAACCAGGATCAATCCTTTTGTTGGTTTCAGTGCATTTAATCTCACAAAGCCGAAAGAAACTTTTACCGGATATAACAACAGGTTGCCTCGTCGTTATTACTACCATGCAGGGGTTCGTGTAAATATCAGCGAGATTCTTTATGTGATCCCAAAGGTGCTTGTGTACGCCCAGTCGAAAATAGTGCAGCAGACCTATGCGATAGACGGCGGTTATTATTTTAAAGGAGAGCAATTTTATGCTCTTGCGGGATACATATTCAGGGTTAACGATGCAAGTATTATTTATGCGGGATTAAAAAAGGATAATTACATTTTCAAATTGGCCTACGACTTTAACGTATCCGGACTCCGCGGGGTAACAAAAACCAGGGGAGCCTATGAAATTTCCTTAACCTGGATGGG
>JAEUTM010000323.1 GCA_016788025.1 Bacteroidia bacterium | reverse complement strand
TCCATAAAACAGATCTCCACATAATTTTCTACCGCTTTAATAAATAACAGATCTGTTCTTTCCAACCTTAGGATTTCATTTTTGTTTTCCCCAATCAATTGAAAAGAGTTCTCCGGGATCGGAACAATCTTTTCACCGAGTTTCTGCCTTAGGAAAAGCATCAGCGGAACAAAAACAGGAGTCATGAAGAGCGTCGTTTTGCTTAAAAAGCGCCAGTAACTCTGAATGGTGAGATAACTAAGATTTACAACAAGCCTGTTATAGAAATAAGCCACAGATCCAACAAAAAGACAAAAAAGCAGGGCGCTTATGATCTCACGCTTTACAGTCCAGACCTTAGCTATTTTAAAATACACGATGTTCTCAAAACGACTATGAATAACATACACCAGGAAAGCTACAAAACCATAACCAGCCATAAGTACGGTTTTATGTTCGTCCTCAAACTGACTAGTATCAAAGGGTTCGAGAACTATGATGATAAAACATAAGTACACACATAAAACAAAACCAATCAGTATCTGTTTTTCGAAAGACACGGTGAAACGAATTTGTTTTTTCAGGGATTTTATTGGATGCATAGATTTTAAATACCACTGGAATTTCTGGCAATTTACTGAATTGTTCTGTCCCAAGGTAACAGGTTATGGAAGGAGCCGCGCCAAATACCTGGTGTTTTTATAGCGGATTATAATGCGTATATTTACTTGTCATTCGGATTTAGATTTAATTCTGCCTGGTAAACGGCGGATTCTTTCCTTGTTTTAATCACAAACGCATTTTTGTTTGTTCCTGTTTCTACAATTTCCGAAAAACACCAGACATAAAGTGTAAAAATGAATATTGTAATTTCCGGAACAGGAAGCCATACACCCTGCAGCTTGGTTGCCAACAGTGCGTTTAACGCCAGCGTTTTTTATGACGTTGGTGGTGTAGCGCTTGAAAGCGATGTAAGTGTTACGATAGAACGTTTCCAGCAGATTACCGGTATAGAAGAGCGACGATATATAAATAACAACGAAACACTTTCCGACATAGCGGCTGTAGCCGGAATCCGCGCGTTGAAGAGTGCAAAGGTTGATCCGGAAAAAATTGACATGATTATAATGGCGCACAATTTTGGCAACGTGCTGCAGGGCAGTTTACAGGTTGATATTTTGCCTTCCGTCGCGTCGAGGGTTAAACACATCATGGGGATCTCGAACCCCGATTGCGTGGCATTTGATATTGTGTTTGGATGCCCGGGCTGGATACAAGCAATGATCGTCGCGCGATATTATATTCTTTCGGGCGATGTAAAAAAGATACTGGTGATTGGCGGCGATACCTTATCACGTGTTGCAGATCCCTATGATCGCGATTCTATGATATTCGCCGATGGAGCAGGGGCGGCCGTGTTGGAGAACAGGGATAACAATCACTGCAATGGTATTCTATCCCATTGCTCACAAACTTACAGCGAGCGCGAAGCGTTTTACTTGTATAGTGGGAAATCTAATAAGATAGACCAGGAAGGAAGTGGTTATATTAAAATGCAGGGAAAAAAAGTTTATGAATTTGCGCTTAAACATGTACCCGATGCCATGAAAACCTGTTTCGATAAATCCGGTGAAGATATAAGGAACTTGAAGAAAATTTTTCTTCACCAAGCCAATGAAAAAATGGATCATGCGATTTTGAAACGATTTTATAAACTATATAACATGGAAGCGCCTGAACAAGCCACCATCATGCCTATGAATATCCATAAATTGGGAAATACTTCCGTGGCAAGCATTCCTACCCTGCTTGATGCTGTACTTAAAAATAAATATCCCGGACATCAGCTGAGGGAAGGAGATGTTATACTGATGGCTTCGGTGGGCGCGGGAATGAATATTAATGCGCTAACGTATAAATTGTAAGAAGCTTCGGTTAAACATTGTTTATTATTAATTCAATAAATAGAAAATATGAAATGGAGCAGCTCAAAAGATAATTTACCCCATGAGGGTGAGGAAGTTCTTGTGTTTATCAATAAAAAATTTGACATCGCACAGTTTAAACAAAGTAGCGGGGGATTTAGATTAAGAGATGGCACATTTTTGTGGATCGAGCAAAAAGAAGTGATGTGGGCCCCGCTGATAGCCCCCTAACTAGTAAGGCTTTTATTTAGTTTAAATAGCTTAACTGAAATAATAAAGGCAGCATAAGTGGTAATAAACTAAGCTTAGTAAAGTGCCCACCCAAAAGCTATACCGAGCTTACAGGAAAAAGCTCAATTATTTACCAGTTGCAGGATAAGAGTTTTAACGCGATGAGGGTGCTGAACGTTGAGGGAGGGAATTAGTTTCGGGGTGAAGTTAAGACCGGTACAAATCATCTCATAACGTCTGTATCTACCGGCGTATAATTTAAGTGCCTGCTCAATGATAAGATCTGCCCTTTGTGGTGATATTCATGCGTAATTACGTGTGTAAAAAGTTTAAACGCATTAACTGTGCTTTTTGCGTCACCCGACTGATAGTTTATCTCCTCCAGGTTTTTCATATTTTCAA
>JAEUTM010000259.1 GCA_016788025.1 Bacteroidia bacterium | reverse complement strand
CGAAGGTCTTTTTCGGGTTCCACATCAATTATGAATTCAGAATCCTTCTCACCATTAATGTAATACGTTTTTGGATGAATAACCGAACGATTATAGGTTACCTCGATGCCGTTTACAATAACCCGACACTGGGTAATCAAGTCTTGATCTTTATTTTTGTAAATAAGATCCCGCAATACCAGCTGCCTGCAATTTGGTATTACAATTGGCAAATCAAAGATGCGTCCGTGCTGTAACAACATGGGAAGCATGCTTACCGCAGTTCTGGTGGGTTCTTTTTGAGCTAAACTTTCTGACACGGAGGCGAAGATATACACCAGGAATTGTGTTTCTGGCATATATCTTTTACCTTGTTCACTATAGTATGTGAATAAATATCACTTGCAAAGCTGTTAGCCAGCAATGTCAACATACTATTTAAGACTGCATTCGGTTGTGTAAGTTTCGCCCAGTACCACTTCGGTTTTATCACCGTCGTTACATTTCGCCTCTGCGTCGCTTCTTTTCATTTTGCCGGTGTTGCTTGATTCCGTTTCTGTGTTGCCACCCGCTGTTTCTCTTACACATTCGCATGTGTAGTCCTTTTTGCATGCACCCAGACTTAACATGGCGGATGCTGCTGCAATTAAAAATAGTGCTTTCATGGTAATGTTTTTTAGTTTGTCCTATGTTTCAAGTTTGATGCCAACTGTATGCGGGAAACCCCAATCCAAGTACCTGGTATCGGTCTCGCATTTTCACTATTGACTTTATACAAAAAAGAAACCATGTATTTTCAGCGACAGCAAGTTTTGGTGCAGGTGCAGTGCTAAGTGGAGTAGGCTTTACAGGCATGAAACAAAAAAAACGCTAGCAGATGCCAATTGCCAGCATTCTCATGTTGTTTGCTATAAAACCGTTTTCTGAAGGCTTTTATGGTTGTCTTTTGGACATGAGATTTTGCCGTCACTTGATCCAATCCAGAATCTGAATTACTTTACGACTGCCATTGTAATGATCCTGAAACTCAGCATACCAGGAGCCTCCGGGGGTCCATCGTGAATTTTGGAATATTTTAATTTCACAAAACCTTTCTCTATGCTTAACTGCATATAAATATCGCCCACGGCATAGGGTAATTTCCACCACTGGTCATTCACTTTCATAAATACAGTTACCTCACCGTTTGTTATAACATTATCAGTTATTTCAGGAACATTGATGTTAGCGGTGTAAAAGCTGCCGTTAAACGTCCAAAAAGATGGAATCATATCATAGTTCCTGTTTGATTGTTTTGCATTACCTTTTTTACCCGGCTCACCTGGGTCGCCCTGTGGGCCTGCCACATATTTTTTACATTGACTGAAGATTAAAACTGTCAGTAGAAATACAATTTTTTTCATAGTCAAATCCTATTTTAATGCATTTGTAACTAAAACTTTATCTGTGTTAGCAGATGCAGGTTTGGAACTCTGAGTAATAATCACCACACGATAGCTCGTGGTAACCGGAGGTGAGGGCATACCAATCTGCTCAATATTTATGAATTCCAGGTAAATATGTCCTTCATCAAATCCATATTGTGTAACAAAATCACCCTGCGTGTAAGGAAGTTCGGCCCAGGCAGTTCCGATTTTCATGTACATTTTCAAGCTTCCTTTTTCTACAACCTCTTTGGTGATCCCGGCAAAATTTATGGTAGCTTTTCTTCCAAACGAAGCCGAGTCTGTCAGCCAATCGCTACTCGCAACCGTAAATGTTTCAGAGGCGGTCATATTTGAGTTTCCACCGCCTCCAGGGCTTCCTGGTTCACCTTTTGGTCCTTGAATTTCTTCTTTTTTACAGCTTGCAAATAGCAATGCCAGGCTGCAAAAAACCATGGCGAACAGCATAAGAGGTAATTTTGATTTTGTCATAGTTTTGTGTGTTTAACTAAATTATAGGATGTGACCATAAATTCAAAATGGGGTCCGGTTTTTTTTGGTCACCAGGTTAAAACAACAATTATGCCGCGGACTGTTAAAACAGCAATTTGTTGATTTCAACGTGAAAAAAGCCCCGGCAAGGGATGCCAGGGCTTTAAAGAATAGGTATTTAGGATCAAATATTCTGTGTGCCAATATTTGTTGTTGCACCGGTAGTGATCACAATATTATTTATTGTTACCGTGTTAAATGGAGCCGGAGGTGTAATTACTACTGTGTAGGTACCCGGCGGCAGACCAGCAAGCATAAAATCACCGTTTAAATTGGTAACTGTTGAATACGAGTTTGAACCAGAGCTTGCAGTAACACTTGCAATCACATTTGTTTGATTAATTTTTCCGATCAGAGCACCACTTATAGCATTTTCTATAGTGCGTATGACAGGTTTTAAGGAATAGCCGCCATTT
>JAEUTM010000155.1 GCA_016788025.1 Bacteroidia bacterium | reverse complement strand
AATGATCTTTACTACCAACTGCGATCTGCACCACATTTGGGTTTGATACTTCATCCACAACTCCGGATTGACCCGCGGCTTGTGGTTCGGCTTCTGTGTTTACAGTGGCTTTTTGCGTTTCATCTGTTGCCGGATTACAGGCAAAAAGGCTGGTCAGGCAAACTGCTGCCATTATGTTTATTGCGCCTTTCATAGTGTGTGTTTTATTTGAGGACAAAATAACATAGGCTTTTTGCGTTTTACCATGAGCTAAATCATGATAAAATATGATTTTTATTATCTCGGACAATTTTGTCCTATTAAGGCTTAACTCTAATTTTGTCGCTATATCCACGCTATGAATTTAATCACCGAACACACTTTTCATATTCCGGTAATGGGCCTGGGATTTACAATTGACACGCCTCTTAAAGTTGGTCATCTTGGAATTTCTTCTGTTGTATCAATTGTAGAAGATCACCTTATAGAAGATATGCGTGAAGTAATATGTAAGAATGAAAAAATAGATTTTATTCCGATACTTAAAACCGAAGACGACTATCGGGCAAAAAGAATAAGCGCTTATCTGAATCTGTTGGACCTCCTGGTTAAGCGAAACACTGAAGCTCTGAAACATGAAAAGTTTACAGAAGGCAGTAGCATCTGCAGATATTTCGAATTGCTACCGGAAAACAGTAACGCAAAAAAACTGTTTTGTGACATGCTTTTGCAAGGAGGTGAACAAAGGGAAAAATCACAGGAGGTTTTGCGCGAATACATAGTTCCCGGAGCGATAGATGTAAATATTATGACGAAGGTGGATAAAACCAACTACGACGCGAAGGGAGAAGCTTTGCCACAGGAATACTCAGACGCACTTTCTGCCCTCAGAGGATTCGCTAAGAGCAAGCTTAGTTCTGCGGTTGTTTTTTCCGCCGGGCTAAACCCGAGGCTTTACAGTTATTGCGAAAAGTTCGCCGATTTTTTTCCCCCTTTAAATAAAAAGAAGATCATATTAAAAGTGAGCGACTATCGCTCTGCTTTGATTCAGGGGAAATTTCTTGCAAAAAAAGGTCTATGGGTTTCTGAGTTCAGAATAGAGTCGGGTTTGAATTGCGGAGGACATGCTTTTGCAAGTGAAGGCTTGCTGCTGGGGCCTATTCTTGAAGAGTTTAAAAACAGGAGAGACGAACTCTATATAGAACTCTATGAGACCTGTGTTTCCGGGCTTGCAGCCAAGGGGCTGGCATTCGGGCAGCGACCCGATTTCAGGATTTCAGCACAGGGAGGCATCGGCACAGCGCTGGAAGATCAGTTTCTCAGGAGTTTCTATGAGCTTAACGCTACGGGTTGGGGAAGTCCATTTTTATTGGTTCCTGAGAGTACTTCTGTGGATAATGATACGTTGATGAAACTGGCAGCAGCAACACCTCAGGATTATTACCTCAGTCATTCTTCACCGCTGGGTGTTCCATTCAACAATTTCAGACCGAGCAGTTCCGAAATTCAAAGGAAATCCAGGATCGCAAAAAACCGTCCTGGTAGCCCCTGTTATTTAAAATTCCTGAGTTTCAATACAGAATTTACAGAAAAGCCAATTTGTGTTGCTTCCCGCGAATATCAGAATCTTAAAATAAAACAGCTTAAGGAAAAGATTGAGGATCCGGAAGAACTTAATACCGAAATAACACGAATTGTAGAAAAAGACTGCCTCTGCGAAGGGCTTGGAACTTCCGCCCGTTTATCGAACAAGGGCTCTCTGTCTCATGGTCTAAAAGCCGTGGCGGTGTGCCCGGGTCCCAATCTCGCTTATTTTTCCGGGATCTTTTCCCTTAAAGAAATGGTAGATCATATTTATGGCCGGACAAATATTTTAAACTCAATATACAGACCTCATATGTTCATTAATGAACTGAAGCTCTACGTTGACTATTTAAAGAAAGAAGTTGAAGATTCGCTGAAAAATTTCGATCAGAAGAGAAACGCTTCTCTGTGGAATTTCAAAGTTAATTTGCTGAAAGGAATAGAATATTACTTTGAGAAGATCGTACCGATTTTTTCTCCGATAAGAGACGCAAGCGATGATTTTGCACAACAGTTAATGGCTTTTAAAGCCGGGCTGAATTTGATATACATAGAAAATAACCAGGTTCAGCGATAATTAAATGAAAATAACACCCCTATATACGTTTTATTTTCTATGCGTTTGTTTTTTAGTTTATTCAGTGTCAATCTATATCAGCAAACCAGGATGCATTAACAGGCCAGAAGATATGAATGCGGCGGAAGGCCGGCTTGTCTGGCAGAAATACAATTGCCAGGCTTGTCACCAGCTTTATGGATTGGGCGGCTACCTGGGTCCGGATCTCACAAACCTTGTTTCGCAAAAGGGAAAGGATGAATCGTACATCAAAGCGTTAATACGCAGCGGCACCAAACAAATGCCATCCTTTGATCTGAGTAAGGAGGAGGAAATAAAACTTATAGATTTTTTGAAAAGCACAAATGAAAGTGGGATAGCGGATCCAAGACAATTCAACGTTCATGCTTCCGGAATGATCGAACAAAAATGATTCTTAAAAATATACACATAGGAAGAACCTTTTTACTGGTAGCGCTGATACTACTGGTTACCGGGCTGGTATTTGGATTGATGGCGGCATTAAATTATATTCTGCCGGGAAATCTCAAAGACAGCCTGGGTTTTATTTCCTTAAGACCGTTACACGTTTCTTCCGTTCAGTTTTGGATACTCCTCGGTGCAAGCGGTTCAGTGTTTTGCAGTCTTGAATTGTTATCCAAAAAGAAATCCAATCAAACCATTTCTCTCCTTCAACTGCTTTTGTGGCTGATTGCAATTTTCGGCATTCTGCGATCTTATTTCATCAAAGACTTCGGTGGCCGTGAATACTGGGAATTTAACCCAATATGGGCCCTGCCACTGGCAGCCGCCTGGTTGCTTTTTCTGGTTAATTTTTTCATGACCGTTAAACCGTTAAAAAACTGGCCGGTGTATGTATGGATGTGGATGACCGGAATAGTGTTTTTTCTGTTTACGTTCACTGAAAATTATTTGTGGATATTTCCTTACTTCCGCGAACATTTTGTAAAAGATATGACCATTCAATGGAAAGTGAATGGTTCGCTTGTAGGTTCCTGGAACCAGATCATTTACGGAACTTCATTCTTTTTAATGACCCGCATCAGCGGGTCGGATGAAGTCACAAGAAGCAAACTTGCTTTTGGCATGTATTTCCTGGGTTTATTTAACCTGATGTTCAACTGGGGACATCATATTTATACTCTTCCCACAGCGCCCTACGTGCGCTATTTTGGTTATGGAGTAAGTATGACAGAATGGTTTATTTTCCTGCGTCTCATTTACACCTGGCGCCAGAGTTTAACAGATATTCAGAAACACTATCACTATTTTCCATATCGTTTTTTAATGGCGGCTGATCTCTGGGTGTTTCTAAATATAGGACAGGCACTCCTGATGTCTATCCCAGCCATCAACATTTACACACACGGCACACACGTAACAGTGGCGCACGCCATGGGTACAACGATTGGCATTAATACCATGATCCTGATGGCTGCCTGTTTTGAATTTCTCGGAAATAATTGCGGTGTTTTAAATCTAAAAAGAGCCAACAGGCAATTCTGGATCGTTCAGCTGAGTCTCGTGGTGTTCTGGCTGGCTTTAAATATAGCCGGAGTAAAAAAGGCAATGTGGCAAATGAGTACGCAGCAACAAAATTTCTCGAAGATGATGGAAGGATTATATCCCTGGTTCGGCTTGTTTATACTGGCAGGGTTAATACTTAGCATCAGCTTAGGTTCTATCGCTTTTAACCTTGTAAAAAGTTACCTGTCCTGCAGGATCAGGTTGCACAAAGAAAAAATAAAATCCATATCTGTTTCACACATTCAAATACCAGAATAATGTCAGCCAGCGCACATTTAAACAACACGTTAAACGCTTACCGTTATAAAAGCAGTAAAGAGCTCCGCTCTACATATTTTATTTTTAAAATGCTTAAAAACCCTTTGCTGGTGAGACTTTTGTCGGAGGCGGCGAGCGGCATTCTGAAATACAATATTCCGCTCAAATCTTTAATCAAAAACACCGTGTTTAAGATTTTCTGTTCAGGTGAGAACATAAACGAAGCATTTGCGACCATTAAAAAACTTGACAAATTTAAAGTGAAGGCTGTTTTGGATTACGTTGCAGAATCCGAAAAAAGTGCAAACGTGTTCAGCGAAAATACGAAGGTGATAGTAGCGAATATTCTCCGCCTGGGAAAGGAGGCTCCCGGTAACTCGGTTAGCGTCAAGTTCACCAGTCTTGAAGACATGGAATTTTTTAAAACGTTGAATAAATTCCTGCTGACCGGAAAATCTCTGGGAAGTGAAAGGTACAGCAACCTGTTACGCAGAGTTGATGAAATTTGCTCAGTAGCAGCCGAATCAAAAGTAGTGGTGTATTTTGACGCTGAAGACAGGTTCATGCAGGACATTTTTGACAAGATCGTTGAAGTGATGATGGAAAAATATAATAAGGAGGAGGCCATCATTTACAATACACTGCAAATGTATCTTACAGATCGTCTTTACTATCTGCGCCATCTGCTTGAGGACTCTGCAAATAAAAGTTATTATCCCGGTATCAAGCTTGTACGCGGTGCCTATGCCGAGAAAGAGCGTTACACGGCGGCAGCAGAAAGACGGGAAAGTCCGGTATACGCAACCAAAGATCTCACTGACGAGGCTTTTAACACTGCTATTGAGCTTTGCCTGCGGGATCATCACCGCGTATACACTTGTATTGCTTCTCACAACGAAAAAAGCACCGAGTTGGCTTTGAATCTCATTAACCGCTACCACATTACAGATCACTTTAAAAAAGTAAAATTCTCTCAACTTTACGGAATGCGCGATAACCTTACGTTTAACCTGGGCGAAATGGGTTATAACGCGTCCAAGTATCTTCCTTATGGCGAAGTAAAAAAAGCAATTCCTTACCTGATCCGCAGGGCAGAGGAGAATTCGTCTATCGGGCCACAACTGATTGAGGAACTAACCCGCCTTGAAAATGAAATAAACAGAAGAAAAACTCAGTCGAAAACCGAAAACGTTTAAACATGAAAGAATATTATCACTACCTGCTCGGCATACTTTGGATCGTTACCTGCATCTTTCTTGGTTTGTACGTAAGGGGAAGGAGTCTCAATGGTAAAAAACAATATTCTATCGGACTTAAGGCTATTATTGTGTCTTACCTTTTGGGCCTGTGTTTGTTGTTTGTTGCAATTGTATCGGTATAACAGAAGATTTATTTTCCCATTCTTTTTTCGCGCCTTTTTCCGGCTGCTTCGTAAGCAATTTTCTCTTCCTTGCTTACTGGTTTCAAAGGCGGAATGTTCATGGGTTTGCCAGCCTTGTCGATGGCTACAAAGGTAAAATAGGCTTCATTCATGATTACCTTTTCTTTCATTTCCAGGTTTTTCTTCCAGGCTACGGCATGAATTTCCATTGATGTTTTAAAGGCCCGCGTTACTTTGCTCTGAATGGTGACAATATCGCCATTTTGCGCAGGCGTTTTAAAAAGTACATTATCTATTGAGGCAGTTACACAAACATAACCTGCGTGGTTCTGAGCACTAATAGCCGATGCAAGATCCATCCACTGCACCATTTTACCACCCTGCAGAATGCCCAGTGGATTTGTGTCGTTAGGGCAAATCACCTCCATTTTTGTTACCAATGATTCCGCCACTGTTTTTACTTTTTTCATATTATCTCTAAAAACACAAAATTACTCCCAAAACAAACCTTTGGCTATGATATTGGTCATAAGCGTTGTAAATGCTGTTAATTAACTGGTTTAAAGTCCTTAACAGTATTTACCATTTGCTGTTGAAATTAAATCGGATAAAATTGTCCTTATTCGAATTTTGGATGTAATTTTGTAAAAAAAGACTATGATATTTTCTAAAGCCTGCGAATACGGTATTCGTGCAAGCATTTACATTGCGCTGCAATCACTGGACGGCAAACGCGCTAACCTGAAGGATATTTCAAGCGAGATAGAATCTCCCGAGGCGTTTACTGCAAAAATTCTCCAGATGCTGGTGAAAGGAAACATCATTGAATCGGTAAAAGGCGCCTGGGGCGGTTTTGAGATCGATAAAAAACGCATGAACCGGATCAGGTTGCTGGATATCGTAGGCGCTATAGACGGGAAATTTAACGATAAAACCTGTGTGCTTGGACTTAAAGAATGTTCGCATAAACATCCCTGCCCGGTACACGATAAATACAAATACATCAAGAGTGATCTTTTGTCTATGATGCAGAATACGAGTCTTTATGAAATGTCGCAAAGCATTCACGAAGGCTTGACCTGCCTGAAATTTTAAACACATTTTAAAACATAATACTATGAACATTACACACACACAAGTTATTGGAGAGTTAGTAGCACAGGACTACCGTGCTGCAGAAGTATTTGCAAAATACGGAATTGATTTTTGCTGTAAGGGCGGATTAAGCCTTCAGGCGGTCAGCGAGAAAAAGAGTATCAATATTGACGAACTGATTCGCGACCTGGTTGAAGTTACCGGCCCTGCTGAAACTATTTCGAATGACTACCAGGGATGGCCGATAGATCTGTTGGCAGATTACATTGAGAAAACGCATCACCGTTATGTGGTTGCCAAAACACCGGTGATCCAGCAATATCTTACCAAGGTTTGCCAGGTGCACGGCAAGGCGCATCCCGAACTTCATGAGATTCTTGAACTTTTTAACCAGTCG
>JAEUTM010000150.1 GCA_016788025.1 Bacteroidia bacterium | reverse complement strand
ACGAGATTAACAGAACGCCTCCTAAAACGCAGGCCGCACTTCTGGAAGCCATGCAGGAAAGACAAGTTACAGCTGCAGGCAAAAGATATTTATTGGATAACCCGTTTTTTGTACTGGCCACACAGAACCCAATAGAACAAGAAGGAACTTATCCTTTGCCAGAAGCTCAGTTGGACCGTTTCATGTTTAACGTATGGCTTGATTATCCAAAGTTTCACGAGGAGCTCCAGGTAGTTAAACAAACAACCTCTGACAAACAGGCTCAGGTAAACAAGGTTCTCAGCGCTGAGGAAATTACCTATTTCCAGGAACTGATTAGGAAAGTACCTGTTGCGGACAATGTTGTGGAATTCGCTGTTAAACTTGTACACAGAACAAGACTCAGTGGCGAATATGTAGCGGAGGTTTCCAAAAAATATCTTCAGTGGGGAGCCGGACCAAGGGCCTCTCAATACCTTATTATTGGAGCGAAGTGCCATGCGGCAATGCATGGGAAATTCAGCCCGGATATTGAAGATGTTAAAGCAATTGCCGTTCCGATTCTCCGTCACCGTGTAGTATTAAACTATAAAGCAGAAGCCGAGGGAATAAGTGTGGAAGATATTATTAAACAATTAATGGAAATAAAGTAAGATGAAAGTAGAAGAATTATTGGACGAAGACGCGCTAAGTCCGGATAAGCTGTTCAACGAAAAAGAATTCAGTACGCTCATAATAGACAGGGAAGGATTTACCAGAAAAGAGAATAGCACTGCCGACCTGATCCAGGCTTTGTTAGAAAAAGAAAACTCAAGAGAAGAGGACGAAACTATCTTTTCAAAATTAAAAGAAGCCAACTCGCAAAGAGTAATAGTTGAGGCCATCTCTTCAGCCGGCAGAATGGAAGATAAAATTAAACTCACTGCCGCCTGTTGGGAGTGCGGACTGGATTTTACACCATATTTTCTGGACTTTGTTGCACTCGTAATGCAACCGGATTTCCAGTTGGCTCTTGAAGCACTTTCCGTAGTGGAAAGTATTGAGGGCAGTCTCGACGAAGCAACACTTACAAGGGCGCTGAAAATTGCTCAAACAGTTAAGTCTGATAATAAAGAATTGGTTAAAGACCTTATAGAAAATATCAAATCACGAATTGCCTGACATGCCTGACAAAAATTTAAAATCCTGGATAGAAATATCTGCAGACTCTGACTTCACCATTCACAACATCCCTTTTGGAATTTATAATGATGCCTCGGTAAGACACAGAGCCTGTTCCGCTATTGGAGATTATGTCATTGATTTATACGAATTAGCCGCAAAAGGTCTTATTAAAGTCGACAAGCATGTTTTGGAACAGGAAACGCTCAACGATTTTATTGCCTTAGGAAAAACCATTACAAACCAGGTTCGCAATACACTCATTCAATTATTAAGCGATGATAACAGCCCTTTAAAAGCCGACACTGCCGCTTTTGGTACCGTTTTTAAAAAACAGTCCGCAGTTAAAATGCTTATGCCTGTTAGAGTGGGGGACTATACAGACTTTTACAGCAGCATAGATCATGCCACAAATATAGGGGCAATGATCCGTGATCCTAAAAACGCCCTCATGCCAAACTGGAAGCATTTACCCGTTGGTTATCATGGACGTGCAAGTAGTATTTGTGTGAGCGGACATTCTTTTCATCGTCCGAAAGGTCAGCAAAAACCAGCAGATGCAGAACTACCTGTATATGGCCCATGCAAACTGCTGGATATTGAGTTGGAAACTGCATTTGTTATTGGCAAATCAACGGAACTTGGCGAATCTGTATCTACCGCAAACGCGGATGATTATATTTTTGGAATGGTTCTGTTTAACGATTGGAGCGCGCGCGACATTCAAACCTGGGAATATGTTCCGCTGGGTCCATTCCTGGCAAAAAACTTTGCAAGTACTATTTCTCCATGGATCGTTACATTGGAAGCCCTCGAACCTTTCCGGACCAAAGGTTATGTGCAGGATCCGAAGGTGCTGCCATATCTTGAATACTCAGGTGATAAAAACCTGGACATAAAACTCGACGTTTTTTTAAAACCGAAGGGTGGGGAAGAAAACAAGATCTGCAGCTCGAACTATAAATACATGTATTGGACGATGGAGCAACAACTGGCCCATCACACGGTTAATGGTTGCAATATCAATGTGGGTGATTTAATGGGAAGTGGCACTATCAGCGGTCCTGATCCGAGCGAATATGGCAGCATGATGGAACTGACCTGGCGTGGTACTAAACCAATTACGCTTAAGGACGGGACACAACGTAAATTCGTAAATGATCACGATACGCTCATTTTTCGCGGACATTGTGAAAAAGATGGCATAAGGCTTGGTTTTGGTGAATGCAGCGCGACTGTTTTACCTGCCACTTAAAGTAACACTTTAAGCTCCTGTTTTTATCTTTCTTAACCGACTTTTGGTCGATTAAATGCCCCTTATTTTAACAATAGAGATATTAAAATGCTTTTAAGGAAACTTTTAACGAGGTTTTAAGTATAAGTACATTCATTAGATCCTTTTTGAATTAAACAAAACCAAACCTTAAAAAGCATGAAATCAAAACATTTACTAGTTAGTGTTCTTCTAGGCTCAGCAACCCTAATCAATGCTCAAGCTCCATTAAATATTAAGATTGCCTCCGCTATGGATGATCACCAGGAAAGAATTAGCGGGGCAAACCCACAGTCGGGTACCGTTGGAGATATGTATGTTGGAGCCACAACCCTTAATCTTGGTAATTTTACATCCAGTTCAGACCCAACTTTAATTGGTCTTCGATTTACAAATGTTACAATCCCAAAACAGGCGACAAATATACAAAGCGCCTACATTCAGTTTACGGTGAAAGGAACAAGTAAAAATTTTGATCCTTGTGTTTTAACTATTCAGGCTGAAAATAGCGTGAACGCAGCAGCTTTTACCGACAACTCGATGAGTTTAAGCAGCCGTACAATGGGAAGCGGCAGTATTGCATGGACAGTGGGGGGTACAAGCTGGGGCACCGTTGGGTCAGCAGGAACCGATCAACAAACACCGAATTTAAAAACACTTATTCAACCCATCATTTTCAATAACAGCTGGGTATCCGGAAATGCAATTGCTTTCTTTATCAAAGGAAGCGGAGTGCGCGAAATAGAAG
>JAEUTM010000178.1 GCA_016788025.1 Bacteroidia bacterium | reverse complement strand
GAAAACATTTTTAACGACAAGGTAGCCGTCTTTGTGAAATTGATCTGTGTTGATGATCACTTCTTTATTTGGATTATTCATTTTGGTAATTTTTTAATCTAATAAATCTTTACTTAGAGGAGTTCCTTTTGCAACATCCTTATTCACTTTTTTGCCAAGCATTTCACTCAGGTACTTCGGATGCATGCCATAGCCGGGTCTTACAGATCTTAGATTTTTTTCATTAAGCGTGTCTCCCTTTTTTACATCTTCAGAAATAAACAGCGAGCGCGAGAACTCCCTGCTTTTTTTCTTTTTATTATCCATCTCATAGGAAGCTTTTCCCATCATTTTCTCAGCTGTTCTCACAGCATCTACCATCAGCTTAAATTCTTTTTCGTCGAGCGAAAAATGTGCATCCGGTCCGCCAATTTTTTTATCGAGTATAAAATGTTTTTCTATGACCTTTGCGCCGAGAGCCACGGCAACAACTGGCGCTTCAATGCCCATGGTATGATCGGAGAGCCCCGCATTTACGCCAAACCGACTTTTGATGTCAGGAATTGTGAGCAGGTTCGCATCTTCAGGCGCTGCTGGATAAGCAGATGTGCATTGCAACAAGGTAATTTCGTTATTGCCAGCTTTTCTACAGGTCTGCAAAGCCAGTTCTATATCTTCCAGGCCGGCAATTCCAATAGAAATGATAACTGGCTTCTTTTTAGAAGCTACGTATTCGATCAATGGAATATCTGTTATTTCAAACGAAGCAATTTTATAAGCAGGGACGTTCAGTGTTTCTAGAAAATCAACTGCGGTTTTATCAAAAGGCGAAGAAAAACACATCAGTCCCTCTTGTTTCGCCAATTCAAAAATAGGTTTGTGCCACTCCCAGGAAAGAGAAGCATCCATATACAGGTCGTATAAATATTGACCGTCCCAATGCGTTCCCTGTTTGATCTTAAAATGATCGTTCCTTACATTTAAGGTAATAGTGTCGGCAGTGTAAGTCTGCAGTTTGATCGCATCGGCACCAGCGCGTTTTGCAGCGCGTACTGTTTCAAGTGCAATTTTAAGATCGCCTCCGTGATTTGCTGACAATTCAGCTATAATAAAACATTTTTCCTTATCGAACATCTTCTTTTTCCAATTTGTACACAAAACTAGCGGCACCCTGCACATCCTTTTTCTCTAAAAACCGATACCCCGCCTTTTCGAATGTTTTTATCGAAGCGAGATTGCTGGTTTTAATAAATGCTTGCACGTCCATACTCTCTGTTTCAAAATACATCGCAGCAGTATCCTTAAGCATTGGTAACGCCATTCCCCTGCCCCTGAACTCCTCACTTACAAGAATCCCAACCGTTGTATAGTGCTCACCCTGCTCATATCTCACCATACCCACCGGCTTATTTTCTGACTCTGCAATGTAAATAAAGCAACGCGAATCTTTTAATTTTTTTTCGAACCAATTTTTATGAGTTTCGAAAGGTATGGGTTCCGAAAAATATGAATTGGCTCTTGAAATTTTATCATTCGCCCATCCAAATACCAGCTTCATATCCGATAAATTCGCTTTACGATATGTTAGTTCCTCCAAAAGATTTTGAAAGCGTTCTCCAATTTTAGAATCAAACAACTGCGACTGCGCCTTTACGTAAAGCATCCAGTCGCCCGTTTTTACAAAGTTATCCAGATCTTTTTCGAAGTCTTTTACATCGTGCGTGTCCATCGCTCCCGCTGGAAAAATCAGGTTCTTATGAACGCAGCCTTCGTAGATGTTTTTCTGATTCTGCACGTAATATCCAGAAATAACAGGCATTTTCACTGCACATATTTCGTACAAAATAGTGCTGGCTGGTGCTATTGCAAAATCACTTTGCTTCATCACTTCAACAAGGTCATTTTCATTCAGGTTCCTGTGCAGCCTCACATGAGGATACTGCTCGGAAAGCCTGACTACAGCCTCGTGTTTATAGGCTCCACCTAAAACCACATTTATTTTAGCAGCTAAGTTTGAATTAATGACCGCCTGCGCAGCCTTAAAACTTAAATCGCCGGGATCCGCGCCGCCAAAACAGATGAAAGCGGTGGAAAGTTTTTTTATTTCTCTTTCCAATTTAGCTGCATTTAAAAATGCGGGTCTTAAAATTGCATAGGATGTACCAAGAGCAAAACGCGTGTAAAATTCTGCCTCATAGTCTTTTTCACTCGTACCCAAAGCATGGTTAACAACGATGTCGGCATACATATGCTGTTCTTTGGTATCGTCTACATACAAAAGTTTGAAACCAGCTTTCTTAATTGCTTTTTGCCATGGGCTGTCAAACTGATAACCGTCCGCAATAATCCAGTGCGTTTTTGGGTCAAAGTTATCAGCAAGCCAGGACGGTTCCTCTTCTACACTCAGCGCCTCAGGCAATGTCATTCGCTGGTAATTATCCGGAACAACATCTCCCACGCCTTTTCTTGTAATAAGTGTACAATCGTATCTTTTTCTGAAAATTTCAATGAGCGCAAAAATTCTGTAAAGGTGACCTAAACCAGTCAATGCGTTCCCGTCGGCTCTGAATAAAATTTTCTTCATTTATAAATCTATCGCAGAAAGTTCAGCTAGTTGAATTTCCTGAATACAGGTTTGATTGGTTCGCCTACTAGATATTTTTCATAACCTTCCTCGAGCGCTTTCGAATAAACAACCATTGACTTTTCAAGTCCTTCAAAGGTTTTTTGAATATCTTCCTGGCTATGCGATATACTCTGATTAAAGGTTCCCCTGAACAAAAGTCCGTGCTTAATCATTTCCTGGTAGAAAAGTGTTTTGTAACCGTCACTCAGCACACCATTTTTGTCTTTAAAGAGCATCAGCAGCCAATTCGGATGTCCCTTGATCTCTATACTTTTTTCGAGATTAAATTTCTTAATCAGATCTTTTACACCAACTTCAATACGTTTGCCTTTTTGCAGATCCGATTCAATCGTGTTATTCTCGCGCGTGTATTTAATAGACGCGATAGCCGCTGCCAATGCGTGCGTTTCTGCGCCATGTGTAGTAGAAATTAAAAACACCCTCTCTTTATCGTGATCTATTCCACCCAGTCTCATAATGTCTCTTTTTCCGGCAAGCATACAGGCCGAAAAGCCATTTGCTACGCCCTTTCCCCAGGTGCTTAAATCCGGCTCAATATCCAGAAGTGTGTGCGCACCCGGAAATCCCAGTTTAAACCCGGTAATCATCTCATCTAAGATAAACACAGCTCCGTTTTTGCGACACAGATCTTTTACTTTATGCAGAAAATTATCGACAGGAAAATCAAATTCCATTGGTTCGAGAATTACACAGGCAATCTGGTTCGGGTATTTCTCAAAAAGCGTCTCAACGGATTTAATATCATTGTAACGGAAAGATAGAGTCAATGAGGCCATTTCTTCCGGCACGCCCGAATTGCAGGCTTTTGTTCCCATATACCAGTCGTCGTAAGAGAAAAAACCATGATCGGCACAATAGGCCACCATTTTTTTACCGGTATAGGCACGGGCCAGTTTGATAGCCGCCGTTGTCACCGTTGAACCATTCTTCGCAAACTTCACCATATCTGCCGACGGAACCGCTTCAAGAAACAGCTCGGCTAGTTTTGTTTCAATAGGAGATGGGCATTGAAAGTTGACACCTCTTTCGAGTTCTTCTCTTACTGCACTTAACACGGGTTCGAAAGCGTGACCTAAACTCACTGCCGTTAATCCCATAGCCCAGTCAATGTACTCGTTTCCGTCAACATCCCAAACATGACTACCCTTGCCGTGGGAAATAACTTTTGGTCCCAGTAAGGGTGACTGATCGGGTCCTTTGCTATAGGTATGACAGCCGGCCGGGATAATCTCCTGGGCACGTTTGATCATTTTGTCCGAATTGTCAAATTTTGTAATCATTTATTATCGTCTTTTAAAGATTTAAGATAACCTTCATTACGGTCTATATTCTTGTTTAATTTCATAATCTCAGGATCAGAAAGATACAGGTCGGCGTAAGTTTTCCAGTCTTTTTCCAGTCCCACCTTTTCAACCATAAGGCTGATAACATTAAAATCAGCTTCCTCATCCACGGTCATCCTCACGTTCGCGTAATTCACAGGGTTGGTATAGTTCACAGACTCAAAAAGAGTTCCCCCTCTGAATGTTGAGTTACGGTAGATGTATGGGGTAACGTGTTCCCGGTCGGATTTTAAAGTTGCATTTTTCCAGGCCGTTTCAAGTGCGCTGAATTTAAAGACTTCAACATCCGTTCCATTAGGAAAAGTCGGTTCAAGAACATTGGATGCATAGTCTGAATTTGTTTTCAGTGCCATGTCTATCACCTCATCTATTAAATTTGCGTCAATCAGCGGGCAGTCAGAAGTGATTCTTACGATCCATTCAGGATTATATTTAATTGCGGCCTGGTAAAATCTATCGAGCACATCATTTGTACTTCCCCGATAACAAGGCAATTGATGTTCTGCAGCGATTTTCTCTATCGCATCATCAGCTTTATCGAGCGTTGTTGCAATTAATAGCTTATCAATTTTATTCGACTTCAGGATGCGATGAATATGAATGTCAAGCAAGGTCTGTTTCCCAATGGTTTTCAGAACTTTGCCAGGTAATCGCGTTGATCCGGTGCGAGCTTGTGTGATGGCCAGTACTTTCATTTGTTCCAGTTAGAAGGGTTCAACATTCTGAGGTTTTCAACTTTTATGGAATCAACATCATAAAACGTTTGTTTTGGTATGTTGCGGTGCAGCGCATCAATATTTTTATCAAGCTGTTCAATGTTATCAACGCCTATCAGCACGTAATCTATCATTTCCTGTTGCACACAATACTGCAGAGCCAGCGTGGAAAGGTCGATGCCGGTATTTTCTGAAAGAGCCTTTATTTCTTCCAGGTAGGGAAGCAGGTCTGAAAATTTAGCGGACAATTTTTTCAAATCTTCAAAAAACAATCCCTGCAAAAAAGCAGAACGCGTGTGTATTTCAATTCCTTTTTGTTTTGCCTCTTTTATCAATGCACCGCGTTGAAAATTATTATCGAGTAAATTAAATGGCAGTTGCACAATGTCAATACCTGCATAACCGATCAGCTTCGCAAGTTCCTCGTTAGTATATACGGAAACACCGAATTTACCGATAAGCCCCTTCTCTTTGAGCCTGGTAATCTTAGGTTGAAATGCCAGGTAGTTGTTTTCAAAATCAACGAATGAGTGGAACATGTAAGCATACAAAGACTTAACCTGGAGTGTTTCCAGGTTTTTCAAAATACGCGCTTCAAGATCTTCGGGCAGGTCTTTCCGACTGGACGAATACTTGGTTACGATACCAAATCTGGCAGCGTGTTTTTTGTGAAATTCGCCGATTATTTCATGCGCATTGCCGTAAACTTCAGCCGAATCTAAAAACCGGATGTTATTCTGATATGCTTTCGTGAGAATGTTAGTTACAACGTCAAAAGAAGGTTTGCCGCTGGAGTTGTGAATTCCATAGTCCAAACCAAACTGAACAGTGCCAAGTATGATTTTGTCAGTCATTTACAAATTTCAACACTTTCTCAATTACATAATTTTGTTCCTCGTTGCTTAAAGTAGGGTACATCGGAAGACTGATGCAGTGTTTGTAATATTTTTCTGAGTTGGGAAAATCACCTGGTTTCCAGCCAAACTGTTTGTAATAAGGCATCAGGTGAACTGGTACGTAATGAATCTGTGCAAAAATTCCATTCTGAATCAGAAATTCATACAAACCTTTTCGATTTTCAACTTCAACAACAAAAAGGTGATAGGCATTAAAAGCGTCTTTGTTTTCTTTCTGAATTTTTATCGGAGCGCCCTTAAAAGCTTCCCTGTATTTTTTTGCGATTTCCTGTCTCCTTGCAATTCCGGAATCGGCCCGCTTTAACTGGCTGTTGCCGAGCGCTGCCTGAATATCTGTGATCCTGTAATTATACCCAAGATCCTGCATTTCGTAATACCAGGCTCCTTGTTGTGATGGGTCCGGAAAATCGTATTGCAGATTTTCCTTAGTAATTCCGTGAGTTCTGAGTTTTAAGATCTTTTTATAAAGGGTCTCATCATTGGTCGTAATCATCCCACCTTCACCAGAAGCAATGTGTTTTACGGGATGAAATGAAAAAGCAGCCGCATTTGCATAATTCCCATTTCCGCACATTTGTTTCTTTCCTTTAGAATCGGTGAAGTACCCCCCCGGAGAGTGGCAGGCATCTTCCAGTATAAACAAGCCATACTCATCAGCAAGCTTCCGGATTTTCTCGAGATCCACCGGAAATCCTGTGAAATCTACCGGTACCACAGCTTTAAAAAAACCTTTAGGATGTTTTTCGAGCAAAATTTTCAGAGCCTCAACCGACATCACGTAAGTGTCCGGATCAATATCTACAAAATAGACATTTGCACCACAATACCGTGCAGCGTTAGCGGAGGCAGCAAACGTTATCGGCGTGGTAATAACATTATCGCCTTGTTTCAGATCAATGGCAAGCAGTGGTAAATGAAGGGCTGCGGTGCCATTAGAAACGGCCACAGCATATTTACATCCAATGTACGCGGCAAAATTCTTTTCAAATTCTGCAATTCTCGGACCCTGGGTTAAAAAGTCAGAATGCAAAGCCTCAATAACCGCTTTTGTATCGTCATCGGAAATAAATTGTTTTCCGTAAGGTATCTTAAAACTCATGTTATTTTAGTTCAAAGCTGGGATCAACGTGCTTTTTAATCAGCGCTCTAAGGCTTTCCACAGTTTCCCATTGATCGTTGTTACCAGAATTGTAACAAAAATTAGCGGGTACTTCTTTTGCATTGAAATGCTTCTTGTATTCGTCCAGGTTAAACATAGGTTGCTGAGGAAGAATAGCGTAGTATTTACCCAGATCTACTGTATTAAATGAATCGGAGCTGGTAATCATCTCTTCGTGAAGTTTTTCTCCTGGTCTGATCCCTACCTCTATTTGTTTACACTCTGGTGCAATAGCTGTTGCCACATCCACAATTTTATAGGAAGGGATTTTTGGCACAAATATTTCACCACCCCAGGAATTTTCAATGGCATTAAAAACCATCTGGCACCCATCTTCAAGGGAAATGTTGAAACGGGTCATACGTTTATCCGTTATCGGTAATACGCCTTCTTTTCTTTTTTTGAGAAAAAATGGCATTACCGAACCGTTAGAACCCATTACGTTACCATACCTCACTACAGAAAAGGACAGATCGCGTTTACCCCTTATGTTGTTGGCCGCTATGAATAATTTATCGGAAGTTAATTTTGTTGCCCCGTAAAGGTTAATCGGCGCGGCGGCCTTATCGGTTGAAAGCGCCACCACCTTTTTTACACCAGATTTAAAAGCGGCGTTTATAACATTCTCTGCTCCGAGAACATTGGTCTTAACGCATTCCATGGGATTGTACTCTGCAATATGCACGTGTTTCATCGCTGCAGCATGAATTACGATATCAATTCCTTCGAAAGCACTGATAAGCCTGGCTTCGTCACGCACGTCACCAATAAAATAACGGATAGCAGGATATTTATCTTCGGGGTATTCCATTCCCATCTGGAAATGCTTCTGTTCATCGCGGGACAATATAACCAGTCTTTTTACATTCGGGTATCGCTCAAGAATGAGCTTGGTGAACATCTTACCAAACGAACCCGTTCCTCCGGTAATTAAAACACTTTTATTGTTTAACATTATGGTAGTCTAAAATTACTTTATAAAGTTGGAAACGCTCCACAATTTGCGGGCAAAAAAAGAAGACAAATATACCAATTTTAATACGTAAACCCTGCATTAAGGGACGAAAACTTATTGACCGGCTCAAACCGAAGATCCCGGTTATTATTGACAGAAAGCATTATTTTCAAGCAATGGGAACGCACAATAAGTTGTTCAATACTATTTGCTAAAACAAGCTGCCAAAAAACTCAAATAAACTACCTTAGGTGCGGCATATTTAAGGTCTTTTGGCATATTTCCCCGGTTAAATCTGCAATTAGATACTTAATTTTAGGATGTTATAAATGTTGGCAAACTACCCTTTGGCTCAAAACAGTGCAATATTCGATAAGGATGCTTTTGAATTAGAGCATAACGAGCAACTTGTTGATGCAGTAGAAAACAGAAGCAGAAGCTTTTTTTTCGTAAAACGCTTCATCGATATTTTGTTCTCGCTTGTGATCGTGCTCCTTATTCTAAGTTGGTTAATGCCTATTCTCGCAATTCTCATAAAGCTTGATTCAAGGGGTCCTATCTTTTTTAAACAAAAACGTACGGGTTATAAAGGCAAAACCTTTAATTGTTTTAAGCTGCGAAGTATGAAAGTCAACAAAAATGCAAACGACTTACAGGCTGCCTTAAATGACCCGCGCATCACCCGTATGGGAAAATTCCTAAGGGTCTCAAATCTCGACGAGCTTCCACAATTCATCAATGTATTGATCGGAGACATGTCGATTGTTGGGCCACGTCCACACATGCTGGCTGATTCTGAACATTTTTCCGACATTTTCCCCGGCTATTATAACCGTTACCTTGTTAAGCCTGGAATCACCGGGCTCGCCCAGATCAACGGGTTTCGCGGACCTACACCAAGCATACGATCCATATACAAAAGGCTTCAGTGGGACCTCTATTATGTAGAGCACGCTACCATTGGCATGGATATCCAGATCATCCTTCTTACTGCTCTTGAGACGCTGCGCGAGGCGCTAAAGGTGAAAGTGATCAAAAAAATGCCTTTCAGCAGGTACCGCTAGGGCTTGGGCCCGGAATATTTTTCCAGGCTTTATTCACCAAACATTTTTCTTTTATTTTCTTAGTACTACATTTGATCGTGCATACCATTGAACCTTTTTATAACTGGCAACACCTTTACATCGCGGCTGAAGATCCCGAATCTCCTTTCTATGGCCGTGAGTATAGCGAATTTGAATTCACCAACACCATTTACAATTATTACATTCATCCGCAGTGGGACGATATCGGTAGTGAAACCTTGTATATTAAAATACTGTTTGTGGATTATGACGAGAAGTATGCGATCATTGAACTTATTGGGGAATGGAACGATGCAATCAACAACGACATCATGTTGCTGAAAAGAGATTTCATTGACAGTCTTAATTACCAGGGAATAAACAAATACATTCTGATCGGCGAAAATGTGCTCAATTATCATCAAAGCGACGACAGTTACTACGAGGAATGGTTTGATGACAACGGTGAGGAAGGCTGGATTATTTTACTGAACTTCAGGGAGCATGTACTTAAAGAATTTAAAAGCGCCGGGCTGGATTATTACTTTATTTCGGGAGGAGAACTGGACGACTTTGACTGGAGAAAATTCTCTCCCGGGCAGGTTTTCGGGAATGTATCGAAGATTATTAAGAAACGACTTTCATAGAACCAGTTTGCAGTAGCAGTTGACAGTGGGCAGTGTTAACCCGAAATAAATAAACACGGAATAAACCATTCAAAGCCTGAAACATCAAGATGGAATTTATAGACGAAGCACTTTTAAAATACGCAGAAACGCATAGTGACGGAGAAAGCGAATTATTATCGAAGTTAAACCGCGAAACTCACTTGAAGGTAAATAGTCCACGAATGCTGAGCGGGCATCTACAAGGACGATTCCTCAGTTTCATTTCGAAGATGAAAAGGCCAGATCACATCCTGGAAATCGGCACCTACACTGGCTACTCGGCGCTCTGCCTGGCCGAGGGATTATCTGAAAAAGGAAAGCTCATCTCCATAGATCCAAATGAAGAGACTATGCTGTTTGCTAAAAAATTTATTACGAATTCTGCACTTTCGTCAAAAATAGACTTGATCACCGGACAAGCTCAGACAATTATCCCAACATTAAAACAGATTTTTGACATCGTTTTTATTGATGCTGACAAAAAGAACTATTCTCTTTATTTTGATCTTGCGATCGATAAAGTATCCAAAGGCGGATTGATCATAGCAGACAATGTGCTCTGGAGCGGTAAAGTTATAGAACAAAACATGGACGCTGAGACCAAAGCCATTCACGAATTTAATCAGAAAGTAGCAGCGGATAAACGCCTCAGCACCCTGTTACTGCCCATTCGCGACGGACTGATGATTATGACAAAACTTTAGTATTGAGCTCCTTTTTAAGGAAAGGCGCTGTATAACTTCGTTTTTCTTTAACAAGTTCTTCGGGGGTTCCGGTAAACAAAATCTCCCCTCCTCCTCTGCCACCTTCCGGACCAAGATCAATGATGTGATCGGCTACTTTAATAATGTCGAGATTATGCTCAATCACAAGGACCGTGTTCCCGTTCTCAACGAGGCGATATAAAACATCCAGCAAAATTCTTATATCCTCAAAATGCAGACCCGTTGTTGGCTCATCGAGAATATAAAACGTGTTTCCAGTATCCCGTTTACTCAGCTCTGTAGAAAGTTTAACACGCTGCGCTTCGCCGCCACTCAGAGTTGTAGCTTGTTGTCCGAGGGTAATGTAACCAAGTCCAACATCTTGCAGGGTTTTAATTTGCCTGTATATAGATGGAATGTTCTCAAAAAATTCACAGGCCTGATCAATGGTCATGTTAAGAACATCGCTGATCGATTTTCCTTTATAACGCACCTCAAGTGTTTCGCGATTGTAACGTTTGCCATTACATTCATCACAGTTCACATAAACATCCGGAAGGAAGTTCATTTCAATGGTCTTTACTCCAGCACCACCACAGGTTTCGCAGCGACCACCTTTCACATTAAAAGAAAAACGGCCCGGTTTGTAACCGCGAATCTTTGCCTCTGGTATTTCAGCAAATAAATTACGGATATCTGAAAACACGTTTGTGTAGGTAGCTGGATTACTCCTTGGGGTCCTTCCGATTGGAGATTGATTGATATCAATCACCTTATCGATATGTTCGAGGCCAGTTATCGATTTATAAGGCAAGGGTTTTGTCTCTGCATTATAAAAATGTTCGGCCATGATCGGGTAAAGCGTTTCGTTGATCAGGCTGCTTTTACCACTTCCACTTACTCCTGTTACACAGATAAATTTCCCTAGCGGAAGATCAATGCTCACATTTTTAAGATTGTGTCCTGTGCACCCTTTCAGACTGATCTTTTTCCCGTTTCCTTTTCTCCTGCTTTTCGGAACTTCAATATTGATTTTACCTGTAATATAATTAGAGGTCATGGTATCGAAACGCAACATTTCTTTCGGCGGAGCCGCAGCCACCACCCTGCCACCGTGCACGCCGGCCCCAGGACCAATATCGATTACATAATCGCTTTCCACGATCATATCCTTATCATGCTCCACAACCAAAACACTGTTTCCTACATCACGCAAATTCTTAAGTGCGTCAATCAGGCGAACGTTATCGCGCTGGTGTAATCCAATACTTGGCTCATCAAGAATATAAAGAACACCAACCAGTTGGGAACCAATCTGCGTAGCGAGGCGGATCCTCTGCGCTTCGCCACCACTGAGCGAACGAGACGAACGGTTAAGCGTCACATAATCCAGACCAACTTCCATTAAAAACTGAATCCTGGCCCTGATCTCTTTCAGAACTTCCGCAGCAATAATGTTCTGGCTTTTGCTCAAACGTTTCTCAACATCTTTAAACCAGCTTTGCAAAACTGAGATATCCATTTCGGATAACTCAGCAATGTTTTTGTCTGCAATTTTAAAATAGAGAGCTTCTTTTTTTAAACGTGTGCCATTACAGGTTGGGCAAGCTTTTTTATTCGTGAAACCCTGAACCCACTTTAGCATTGCCGGACTTGGATCCTCCTCTGCCTGGCGCGTAATGAATGTCGCAACGCCTTCAAAACTTGTATTGTAAGAGCCTGCTTCAGTATTGACGGTAAACAATTCATCACTTCCGTATAAAATTACATTTACCGCTTCCTCCGGAATATCCTCAAAAGGCGTATCCAGTTTAAAACCATAAGTGCCGCCAATCGCTTCAATCTGTTTAAAGATCCAACCGCCTTGTCCCTTCTGAACGCCCACCGGCGCAATTGCTCCTTTGGCGATAGACAATTTTGGATTGGCAACTATTTTATCAATATCTATTTCGGAAATCTCTCCGAGGCCATTGCATTTAGGGCAAGCGCCATAAGGTGAGTTAAAGGAAAATAAATTCGGAGCCGGTTCATCGTAACTGATTCCCGTAGTTGGGCACATCAGGTAACGGCTAAAGAATCTCAGTTTACCAAAACCGTAAGCCTGGGTCTTAACCGGCTTACTGCCCACCGCGGACTTTTTAACCGCCGACTTCTTAGGAGCTTCTTCCTCATGCTCGCTTAACATGATCGTTCCTTTTCCATGTTTCATGGCGGTTTGGAGCGATTGGTATAACCTGGAGCGAATTTCTTTATTTACTTCAAGCCGATCGATTACAATTTCTATGTCGTGAATCTTATAACGATCAACCTGCATTTTCGGAACGATGTCCTTAATTTCGCCATCGATCCTTACTTTGCTAAAACCCTTTTTGCGAATGTCTTCAAACAACTCCCTGTAATGTCCCTTACGGCCTTTTACCACAGGAGCCAGAAGATTTATTTTTTTTCCTTTATAGTCCTCAATGATCAAATCCACAATCTGGTCGTCGCTGTAACGAACCATTTTTTCACCAGTATTATAGGAGTATGCTTCACCCGCACGGGCAAAAAGCAAACGCATAAAATCGTAAATCTCCGTGATAGTCCCTACGGTGGAGCGAGGATTCTTATTTACTGTTTTTTGTTCGATGGAAATCACCGGACTTAGTCCTGAGATTTTGTCTACATCCGGCCGTTCCATGTTTCCGAGGAAATGACGCGCGTAAGAAGAAAAACTCTCAATGTAGCGTCTCTGTCCTTCAGCGTAAATCGTATCAAAAGCCAGGGAAGATTTACCACTTCCGCTGAGTCCAGTAACAACCACTAATTTATTTCGTGGGATAGTAAGAGAAATGTCCTTTAAATTATGGGAGCGCGCCCCGATAACTTCTATATTTTCGTCTTCAATAAATTCGTTTTTCATAAAATCGGTACCAATCTTCCTTTTTAAGGCAATGTCAAAGCAAACCTTTAAAATTAAGGTCACAAAGGAAACTTAACAACAAAATTTGCAAAGCTTAACCTTCGTATTCTTCTTTCAATAAAATGAAGGTCTTTTTACGGATTGTGGGAAATATCAATCATCTAAACAAATAGTTTAAATATATGAAAATCAAATATTTAAATATTATTCAACCAGGTTTCCAGAAGATTCCCTAAAACGATTTAATTATTGGTTAACTTTATCAATGTATAAAACCAAAACGCATGATTACAACTTTGACGCGCATTCCGTTTAAAAAAATAATTGTACTTCTTTTCCTGTTGGAGACATTTGGATCTTCACTCAGGTCAAATCCCGGAGATACAACCTGGGTAACAGTTTACAACCTTCGTAAACTAACACAGTATGGCAATTACGATACCACTGCAACTTTCCCAACAGGTAAAAGATATCGGAAAATTCGTCTGCATTATATCCTGGGACGCTACGCTTGTCCTCCGGGAAGTCAGTACTGTGGATCATGGGATTATACCACCCAGATTTTCGTAATGCCTTCTAACAAAGACACCGCAGAAATTGCCCGCGTGATTACACCCTATGCTACGGATTGGCTGGGCCAAAATAAAAAACACGATTATATTGTTGAAGTAACAGACTACGCCAGTCTTTTGCAGGGAACGACAGGCATGCGTTTTAACTATTCCGGTTATTCATGGGGTTTTACCATCACGCTCAAACTCGAAATGATTGAAGGTGTTCCTCCGATGGATGCTGTCTCGGTAAATAAAATTTACGATGGATATTTTCCTTTTGGAAATTCTACTAATAGCATTGAAAACTATCTTGTACCGAAACAACTTAATTACACTACCCCAACAAACAAAGTTTTTGTTAAGAACTGGGTAAGCGGTCATGGCAGCGATAACACCGGCTGCTCTGAATTTTGCAGCAAATACTACCAGTTAAAATTAAACAGCAATATGATCTCGCAAAAACAATTGTGGAGATCGGATTGTGGTGTTAACCAGGTATATCCACAAACAGGAACCTGGGTTTATGATCGTGGCAACTGGTGTCCTGGCGCTGTGGTTTGGCCAATTTATCATGACATCACACCAATCACCACTGCAAATACAAACTTCACCGTGGATGTAGACATGGAACCATACACCATTCCAAATCCATCCGGTGGGTATAATTTTGGAACACAGTTTATTCAGTACACGGCTCCGAACCACAGCCGCGACGTGTCGATAGAAGATATCATTTCTCCAACCAACGATGCAAATTATTTCAGAAATAACCCTCGTTGCAATAATCCCGTAATCAAAATTAAAAACACAGGTACCGACCAGGTAACTTCGGCTGTATTTAGTTATGGGATCAAGGGTGACGCGCCGGATACTTACACCTGGACCGGCACACTGAATTATCTTGAAGAAACGGAAGTAATATTTCCTCCATCAACAAGCGTCATGTCGCGCACCGTTGCCAACACTTTCGTGGTAAACCTCACACATGTAAATGACATTGCCAGCGACGACAATACCTTTAACAATCTATATGTGTCTAAAACCCTACCGGTTAGTATCTTCCCTAAAACTACCATCGTTATAAAGTTTATCACCAACAATTTTGGCGACCACAAATGGACTTTGTATGACGAGAACGAAAATATGATTGCTTACAGAGATAATGTAACGCCAAACACAACATACCTTGACACGGTGTTTGACATGACTCCGGGCTGTTACCGTGTATTTCTTGAAGATGCAAGTTGTGACGGACTGCAATGGTGGGCCAACACAGCACAAGGTCAGGGAAGCATGCGTATAGACGGTCTGATCAGCGGGACATATTATTTGTTCCCAAATGATTTTGGCTGTAACATCAATAAGTCCTTTATCATTCCGGATCTGAACCCGGTTGGACTTCCGGAAGTTGCAAAAAATCCTAATGTGATCGATGTGTATCCAAATCCTGCAGGCTCACAAGCCTTCATTAAACTGGATCTAAACCGTGCTCAAAAAGTAAATTATAAGTTGCTGGATATAAACGGAAGAGTAGTTCTTCAAAAAACAATTCAAAAAACAGAATTGTCAATTGAGACTGTAGACCTGAATTCCATAGCAAATGGCGTTTATATGATGAATGTTATCCTTGAGGACAACTCAACCTTTACCAGGAAACTGGTAATCCAAAAGTAGTTCTGTTGTGTTCTATGTTAAGTGATAGCCTCCCTCCCATTGTTTCGGGACGGGGGCTTTTTTTATTTACTTTGCTTCAAAACCTTATATTTGGAGAGTTTTATGCCCAAAACTCTTCTTTATTTACTGATTTTCTTGTTGTGCTTGCCTTTCATCAGATTAAAGGCCCAGGGCCAGGATGATGCCATTAGTATTTATAGCTTTAACGAGAAATACCTGGAACATCTTATCAAAGAAGGAATCGACTCTGTCAGGCTCGCACACAATTTAAAGCCCCTGTATAACGATTCTATTCTTTATGTAGCCGCAAAATATCATGCAGAATATCTCTTTACAAAAAAGGACATTGGTCACACCGAACCGGAGAACCCCAAGACGTTTGACCCTCAGAAACGAGCAGAGTACTTTGGTGCTGTAAATTACCTGGTTGGTGAAAATGTAGCTTTTACTTTCGTGAATAGTCCAACTAAAAGTAAAAAACAAAAACTTCATACCAATACTA
>JAEUTM010000174.1 GCA_016788025.1 Bacteroidia bacterium | reverse complement strand
ATGCCCATGATCCGTTTGTATTCAACATTATTGTTATATATACCCAGTGCATTCATGTCTTTGGGGTCGAAGTGGTATTTTTTAGCGAGACTTTGTCGCATTTCACGCACTATTTCTTCGCTGCGTTCTGCAGAAACAGTTCCTGTACTTGCCCAAATCACATTTACATGATCCTTCCCGTTATTAATACGCTGGGCGGTATGGAGCGGCACATAAATCCTGTCGTTGTCTCCTCTGCCGGGATCATTAAAAACACCTATCACTTTATAATTAGTTCCTGCAACATCGATAAATTTATTTATTGGATCTTCGCTTTTAAACAGAGTTTTTTGTACCGGCACACCAATGGCACAAACCTTTCTGAATTCTCTCATATCGATTTCATTGATGAACCGTCCTTTGATGACTTTTGCCTGTTCAAGGAAATCATGGTCTGGCGCGCATGGACGCACAATAAAAGCCGCATGTTCATTTTTATAAGAAAGAACTTTACTTTCCCAGCCCCTGTAAACCGCTGAAGCATTATCTACATCAGACTGCTTACCTTTAACGTGATAAAAATCCGAGTTTGTCAGTTGAATTTGTCTTCCGATCTTATATCCACCGTAAGCCAAACTCGTTTTACCGGCTTCTATCCAGATACTGTTTGATGCATCATTGCTGAACTGCGATTGTGCGCCGTTTTTCAGACCCTGGCCCGCCGCCAGTAACACGATCAGGATAAAAATTCCCCAGGCCACGCTGAACGCGGTGAGTATGGTACGCAATTTATTTTTTTTAATCGTACCAAATATTTCCTGCCACTTATCTAAATCAAACATGATCGCGTTAATTTGCAACTATAAGTCCGTCCTTAAGTCTTATGGTACGATGGGTTAATGCCGCTATGTCATTTTCGTGCGTTACCAAAACAATGGTTTTGCCTTGTTGGTTTATTTCTTTAAAAATTTCCATTACCTCCAGCGAGGTTTGAGAATCTAATGCGCCGGTTGGCTCATCGGCAAAAATCACTTTTGGATTTGCGATCAAAGCCCTGGCAATTGCTACCCTTTGTTTCTGCCCTCCACTCATTTCAGAAGGCAGATGATTGGCCCAATCCTTTAAACCTAAACGGTCAAGATATTCTAATGCTTTTTTATTTCTTTCTTTGCGCGATACTTTCTGATAATATAGTGGCAGGGCTACATTCTCCATCGCATTTTTAAAAGAAAGCAAATTAAAAGACTGGAATACAAAACCAAGAAACAAGTTGCGCAGCTGTGCAGATTTCTTCTGCGAAAGATTTTTAATATGAGTGCCGTTTAAGTGGTAGTCACCAGAATCGTAATTATCGAGAATTCCAAGAATATTAAGCAAGGTTGATTTTCCAGATCCGGATGAACCCATAATTGAAACAAATTCTCCTTCGTGGATATTCAGATCAATTCCTTTCAGTACTTCAAATGAATTTCCTGCAAGCCGGTAGGATTTACGAATATCTTTCAATTGAATCACAACCAAAAATAAAAAGAAAAGTCGGTGCGGACATACCTTTCAAAACTAAAATTCCGCGCTTGTAACTTTTTAAAGAGTTAAAACGTCTTAACCCTCTTAATGACTGAAAAAACATCCCCCCTTTGGGGTAAAGAAAAGCTCAACTTAATTAAAAGTTTTTAAAAGTGTAAAAGCAGCCCAATACATCGGATGCGGATATTTTAGCTTAACCATTGCTTGTGCTGATCTAAACGAGTCTTCGACATTTCTGCTCACTGCGTACCTTTTATAAAACTCCGTCATCAGGTATTGGGTTGCAAGATCATCAACTGGCCAAAGACTCATCAAAATATTTTTTGCACCTGCAATGGTTAAGGAGCGCTGAAGCCCGGCAACTCCTTCAGTTCCTATTTCATCACCTAAACCTGTCTGGCAGGCCGACAACACTACCAGCTCTGTTGACTGCAAATTAAGATAACTTGCTTCATAGGCAGTTAGGATTCCATCGTTCTCCGAATCTTTATTTGTGCTATCCTGTGTTGACGGTCCTGCCCCTGCAAGAATCAAGCCGGATCTCAGCAAAGAATTATTTTTTATACTCGACGTCTCAAAACCCAAAAAAAGTTTGTCCTCACTTTCTACGTCTTTAAGGTAATAACCATGTGTTGCTATGTGTAAAACGGTGGGCGACTTTACCTTTCTGAAATTAGCTTCGCTGGCTGCCGCCTCCGTAAATAAATCTACGGACCAACCGTTTGATTTTAAGTTTGTGGCTATTGCTTCAACTTCTGTTTTGGTGCCAGGAAGTTTTGGAAGATTTGTAAGACCATACCGTTTCGCTAAAGCAGCTGATGCTTTAAGGTTTTGTTTTGCCTTCTCCATTTTAAAATCGTA
>JAEUTM010000159.1 GCA_016788025.1 Bacteroidia bacterium | reverse complement strand
AAATGGGTAAGCTACTCTCATCGCACCGCTCAACCACTTACCCTTGCTTCGTTCCCAACCTGGGGGATTTAGCAGGAGCTGGTCGTGAGAGACTTACCCGCCGCAAAAGTAACAATCATTTTTATTTTACAATTATAATTGCAAAATTTGTGAGTCTTCGCAGCGTTATAAACGCAGTGCATTTATGAATCTATCTATTGTTATCCCTCTTTTTAACGAACAGGAATCTTTACCCGAGTTACACGACTGGATTGTAAAGGTTGTTGAACAAAATAATTATACATACGAAATTATTTTTGTAGATGATGGAAGCAAGGATAATTCCTGGAAGGTGATAAACGAACTTTCATCGCGTAACAAAAACGTTAAAGCCATTGGTTTTCAGAGGAATTATGGCAAATCACCAGCGTTGCATCTAGGCTTTGAAAAAGCCCAGGGTGATGTGGTTATTACCATGGACGCGGATTTACAAGACAGTCCCGAAGAAATTCCGGAACTTTACAATATGATCCTGCGCGATGGTTTTGATCTTGTAAGCGGCTGGAAACAAAAGCGTTATGACAATGCTTTTACCAAGAATCTGCCTTCCAAACTTTACAATTACGTAAATCGTAAAATAAGCGGCATCCAGCTCCATGACATGAATTGCGGTCTGAAAGCCTACAAAAACAAAGTGGTCAAAAGCATTGAAGTGTACGGAGAAATGCATCGCTTTATTCCTGTAATGGCTAAGGCTGCTGGCTTTAGCAATATTGGAGAAAAAGTTGTGCAGCACCGTCCACGAAAATATGGCGAAAGTAAATTTGGCTGGAATCGTTTCATTAACGGTTTCCTGGACCTTCTTACAATTACCTTTTTATCGAAGTTTGGTAAAAAACCCATGCATTTTTTTGGTGTTGTGGGTACCCTTTTGTTCCTTCTTGGCTTTGGCTTTGCCTTTTATCTGGGCGCTAGCAAACTATATAATACATTTACGCATCATCCGGCCCGGTTATTAACACAAAGACCGTCGTTTTATATCTCACTGGCTTCAATGATTATTGGAAGCATGATGTTCCTTGCCGGTTTTATTGGCGAACTTATTCTCAGAAACAGTCCTGTAAGAAACAACTACCTGGTGGATAAAAAAATTAATTAAAACCCATGGTGCGCGAACCTCATAAAAGAACCCGGCGCATTCTCTTTACTTCCGAAGAACTTTCTCACATGATTGCATATCGCAAGCATCGTGAACGTCTGTTAATACTCAAATTCAAAAAAACAAACACATACCGCATACTAAATGTGCTTAACATTTGCTGCATTTTTATCTACCTTGAACTGCTCTGCTGTTATTTCGGACCAGGTAATTATACCAGGCATTATTCGGCAACTACCCAGGTTAAGTACGGCCATGTGTACCGGGGGTTTACGCCAATTGTTTCGGAAATCGAAGTGTATGGCGTAAACGGAAAACTCTATACACTGGTAGTGGATGAATTTATAGAGGTTCCCGAAAAGAAACTCAGCTTTATTGTTGGAGAAGATTATATTTTGCGAAAGGAGTTGAAAGCCGCTCTTGACAGCAATCGCGTCTTCTACCGGCTATTTTCCGCAAGCCCGGTATTATTCCTGTGCATTTTTATTTCTTTTATAAACCTTTTTATTTTTCTTTTTAATCTCAACGAGTCGCCGTATCCCTTGTGGGGTCAAACTACCATCAATCTCTTTGTGATTTTTGGCATTCTTTGCATGTGATCAATATTGTTCATTAAGGATTAACTGCCATAATTTAGTATCTTTGCCGGCCAATAAAATCACATCATGATCTCAGTAAGTAACGTTAGTTTACAATATGGTAAACGCGTATTGTTCGACGAAGTAAATCTAAATTTCACACCCGGCAATTGTTATGGGATAATAGGTGCCAACGGAGCGGGAAAATCAACCTTTATGAAAATCCTCGCCGGGGACATAGAACCTACAAAAGGTAGAGTATCTATTCTGCCCGGAATGAGGATGAGCGTGCTGAAACAAAATCACTTTGAGTTCAATGAATTTACGGTTTTAGATACGGTATTGATGGGCAACAAACGTCTGTTCCAGGTAATGAAAGAAAAAGACGCCATCTATGCGAAAGCAGACTTTAGCGAAGCGGACGGAATTAAGGCAAGTGAACTTGAAGCTGAATTTGCTGAAATGAACGGATGGAACGCTGACTCAGAAGCCGCTGAATTGCTTACAAATCTTGGTGTAATGCCCGACAGTCATTACAAACAGGTAAAGGATCTTTCGGGTAAAGAGAAAGTAAAAACCCTCCTGGCTCAGGCTTTGTTCGGAAATCCTGACATTCTGATGCTTGATGAGCCTACCAATGATCTGGATGTGGAAACCATCAGCTGGCTTGAGAACTTCCTGGCGGATTTTCAAAATACGGTGATCGTAATTAGCCACGACCGTCACTTTTTAGATGCAGTATGCACTAACATTTGTGATATCGATTTTGGCAAAATGAGCATTTATTCCGGAAATTACAGTTTCTGGTATCACATGAGTCAATTACAATTGAAGCAGCGTAGCGACGCTAATAAGAAGGTTGAAGATAAAAGAGCGGAGCTCCAGGAATTCGTACGTCGTTTTAGCGCCAATGCAAGTAAGAGCAGACAAGCCACCAGTCGTAAAAAATTACTTGAAAAATTAACCGTAGATGAGATCCCCGCAAGTACCCGTAAATACCCTGGTATTATCTTTAAGCAGGAGCGTGAACTTGGAGACCAGGTACTTCACACCGAACATCTGAGTAAAAACAGCAAGGATGGCACTGTTCTCTTTAAAGAAGTTAACATTAACATCAAAAAGGGCGATAAAATCGCTTTCATAAGCCGCAATCAGCTGGCAGTTTCAAGTCTGTTTGAAGTTCTGGCTGAAGAAGACAAAGATTTTAGCGGAAAGTTTAATTTCGGAACTACTGTTTACAAGGCTTATCTTCCTAACGACAATCATAAATATTTCCAGAGCGATCTAAACCTGATCGATTGGTTGCGCCAGTTCAGTAAAGAGAAGGATGAAACCTACATCAGAGGGTTTTTAGGCAAAATGCTTTTTACAGGTGAAGAAGTTCTAAAAAAATGTAGCGTTTTAAGTGGGGGAGAGAAGGTGCGTTGTATGACCAGCAGGATGATGCTGATGAATCCGAATTTGCTTATTCTCGACGAACCAACCAATCACCTCGACCTGGAAAGCATTACCTCTTATAACGATGCCTTAAAAGATTATCCTGGCGTTATTCTCTTTACAAGTCATGATCATCAACTGGTACAAACCGTTGCTAACCGCATTATTGAGCTGACTCCAAAAGGTATTATCGAAAAAGAATGTACCTACGACGAATATCTCGAAAATCCTGCAATAGCAGAACAAAGGAAGAAGATGTACGCTTAATCAGTTTGCAGTGAACAGTAGCAGTTGACAGGTGTTGCACTGCAGACTGCAAAACTGAAACTATTCGTTCATAAAATTGTAATGGAAGTCCTTAGGATTTGTTTCATGAAAAGCGATAAAACTTTCCTGATCATTAAACAGCTCGTACAGCGCAGCATTGGAAATAATATTACTGTCACCGTTTAGCAACGCGTTGTATGAACTGTGCTCGTACTTATACACATGTTTAACCAATCCCGCTTCAACAGGTTCGTAATGCATATACCTGGCAAGATTTTTTAAGTATTCCGGGTCAACTATCTTCTTTCGTTTCACCTGAGGTAAAAAAAGATCTCCTTTGTGATTTTGTTTTTTATTAAAACTTTTAGAGTAGGTATTAAATAATTCGGTTAGCTGTTCCGTTATCATTGTATCATATTCATCAAGTTTTTGCCTGTTTTTACTGAAGTACTTAACAAGTTCTCCCTCTGGTTTTATTTTTACCAAAAAATGAAAATGCTCAGGCATGAGAACATAAGCATACGTATCGGCAATGCTTCCCATAAAGTGTTTATACTTTTCAAGGAAAAAATGATAGTTTTCATCCGTGGCAAATAGTTTCTGATGACCACTGGACTTATTGTGGAGATGATAGAAGTTACCGGGCAATATTGGAGGCAACTTATGTTCCATATTTCAAATTTATAAAAATCACAGAATGTTTGCTTGCTTGCTTTTATTATTTTTATCCGGTGAAAACAAAAGCAGCCCGAATCCAGCATCTGAAAAAAGATAAAAAGCTCAGGGAAGTGATAAAACGCGTTGGCCCTTTAAAATCCCGTCGCGACCCTGATCTTTATCAATCATTGCTCCGCTCCATTGTCGGGCAACAACTTTCTGTAAAAGCTGCAAATACCATTTGGGGCCGTTTCCTGGACCTTTTTAAGGACGGATACGCCGACCCAAAACTCCTGCTGAAAATGAAGGATGATAAGCTGCGAGCTGCAGGCCTATCTTATCAGAAAGCCGGGTACCTGAAAAACATTGCAAGGTTTTCCATAGAAAAAACGCTTGATTACAATAAGCTCAAAAAAATGAGCGACGAAGATCTTATTGAATACCTGGTGGAAATAAAGGGCGTTGGCAGGTGGACAGTGGAAATGATACTTATGTTTACGCTCGACAGACACGACATTCTTCCTTTGGACGACCTGGGAATTCAGAATGGCATGAGACATCTTTATAAAATCGAACATCAGAATAAAAAGGAATTGTTCAGGGAAATGCAGCGTATTGCTGAAGCCTGGAGACCTTGCCGCACGCTGGCTTGTTTGTACATCTGGCGTCATAAGGACAATAAACCCTTATAAAAAAAAGACCGTTCCGAAGCATCGGAACGGTCCATTAACAAAAACAAACTTTACAAACAATTTATGTTTTTGTTTTCGTAAACTTTTCAGCCATAAGGACTGCCTCATAAAGATTTACAATCCCTCCGTTCTTACCGAGTTTCTCAAATTTCACTTCTTCATCTTTAGTACCAGGCTTAATTACCTTTTCGCTTTTGTAGGTTTTTGCGCTGCTCTTCACTAGTATTTTCTTAATCTGCTCGGGTGTAAGAGTAGGGTAGTAGGACTTAAGCACTGCTGCAACGCCACATGTTACAGGCGAAGCCATACTTGTTCCGCTTGCATCCTTGTAAGTGTTTTTTGGTGTGGTTGAATAAATATCAACTCCAGGTGCAAAAATATCTACAGTTTTTTTACCATAATTTGAAAAAGGAGCAACAATTTTATTTCCAGGAAGCCAGTTTAAGGCGCCAACATCCATAAAGTTTTTCGCTTCGCCTTTGTCTTCAAACTTTTTGCAAGGATAATGTGTCACCACATCTATATCTGCACCATCGTTACCGGCTGCATGGATAATGAGCACTCCTTTACTTTCCGCATATTTTACGGCATCATCAACCGCTTTTTTATCCCAGCTGTATTTTTTACCAAAACTCATATTAAGGATCTGAGCACCATTGTCAACAGCGTAACGTATCGCATTCGCCACATCTTTATCGCGTTCGTCTCCATCAGGAACACAACGCACTGCCATTATCTTAACATTTGCAGCAATTCCATCCATACCTAAATTGTTGCCACGCGAAGCTGCAATAATACCCGCTACGTGTGTGCCGTGAAAACTATCCGGACCATTGCAATCAGCATTACCGTAATATCTTTCCGAAGAATTTGCATAATCATCTCCCACAATGTTGCGTGGATCATAGTCTACATTAAGTCCGTAGTCCAGGTAGGACTTGTATTGTTCTTCGCCACCTTTTATTTCTCCGAGGACGCTTTCCAAATCAGAACCTTCAGAGTTTTTTAAAATATTGGTCGCGATCATTTTCATTTTTTTGTCTTCCTTTTCCTTGGCGTCGAATTTTTCAATTTCAACCAGGGTGATCTTATCCACGTGTTGTTCTTGTTTTACTTTCGCAACGAGAGCACTCAGGCCATCGTTCAAAAATTTCAGTTGGTTATAACCTCCCTCAAATTTGTCGCGGGTTTTTGTATAATCTTCTTTAACGGCCAGGTAGAGTTTTAAATCGCTCTTCTCTTCCTTTGTTTTAAAATCTGCCTCTGTTTTACCTTCATATTTAGGTTTGAGTTTCCTCATAAGCCTTGTCATTTCAAGGTTATCATGCTCTACATTTTTTCCGTCTTTCCCACCGATAAAGTTCCAGCCGTGAATATCATCTATATATCCATTCTTATCATCATCAATGCCATTACCAGCTATTTCTCCAGGATTGGTCCACATAACACTTTTTAGATCTTCATGGTCAAAATCCACTCCGCTGTCGAGAACGCCCACAATAATAGTTGTTGATTTTTTATCTTTTAAAAGCTCCTTATAAGTCCTCTCGGTGCTCACACCATTTATCTTGTCATTTGTTGGATCGAGGTTGAACCAGTTGTCCGGACGTTTTGCTTCCTGCGCCTGAAAGAATAAGGCAGATAACAGGAACGCACTAAAAAATAATCTTTTCATATAGTGTTATTTTGTTGTTTTTAAATTTATATGGAATACCAGTTAGTTTGTATAAAACAAATATAACGGAAGTTGATCCGCCACAGCAACCGTTTACATAAAATAACGATTGACAATTTGAAAATACCCCTGAATGGGTGAGCCATCAGCTTTAAACAAAAACGCTGATTTCACAGATTGCACATATGGATGACCAATATCAAAGAACTAAGTTCCTTGGAATCCGCGTAATCTGCGTCTCAAAACTGAACAATCAAGCGTTTGGGTTCTAATTTGTTAAAAACACTCCGAATACTGTTTTATTCGGGTTTGATTTTTACATTCGTTATAACCTTAAAACCATTCACTATGAAAAAAACTACTTTATTAATGCAACTGGTTCTGGTACTTATAGTCGGTAGTGTTTACGCACAGCCAAATTACAATCATGAAGCCCCGGCTTATGATATGTCTGGCACCACTGTCAGGGCTCCGAACGGACTTTCGACTTATGCCAACTTAAACGCAATCATGTATATTCACTCCTACGAAATGTTACCGATGAACCTTGCTACTTTTACATCCGTGGCTTTTCAATATACAGCAGGCACGGGTGGCCCTTCTGTGGCGGGAAATTTCACACTGTACCTTCAAAACACAAGCAACTTCGAATACGCAAAGGGCGGCACATTTAGCGGCGCCCTCACTGGAATGCAAACGGTATATACCGGAACTTTCGGTGTACCAGGAGGCACAGGGGCCTCAACCGTAACTCTGCCCCTGTCAAGTTCTTTCACCTACACAGGAGGAGGGCTTTACGTAGCCTGGGAATGGAGTAGCACAGGGCCTTACGCTACCAATCCAGCAACCTGCGCCACCAGCAATGACTTTTTAGGAACCACTCCTACCTGGCTGGGATCCAGTAATTCTTCAAGTGGCGCGCCAAGTAATACTCTGAGCGGCACTAATTTCAGACCTGCCTTACTGTTTAATGCGGTAAATACGGCTACCAATGAAATTGAAGTTGTTGACATAATAGCTCCAGGGAAATTCCCTGTGAAATTTAATAGCCCCGAAACAATCACTACAAGAGTTGTGAATTCGAGCATCGGCGCGCAAAGTAACGTCACCGTAGCTTTAACTGCTGTAGGTGCAAATCCATACTCCAGTACGCAGGTTATTCAAAACTTTGCACCAGGAGCATCTCAGACACTTACCTGGTCTGCTTACACACCAACGGCAACAGGTACGAGTACTATTACAGCGGCTGTATTGTTTAATGACCAGGATATCGCTAATAATACAAAAGTCTGGACTCAAAGTGTGAGTTGTGATGTAATGGCTGAAATATACCCCAACCCGACATACGCGTCAGGAATTGGATTTACTAATTCTTCTGGTGGGATTTTTGCTTTCAAACAAAGTCAACCGGTTGCAAGTACCCTAACAACAATTTCTTTGCGTACATGGACATCCACATCAAACACGGTTCCCATGTATGGAGTAGTATTGGACGCAACGGGTAACATACTTGCAACGTCAACCAATTCAACGCCAATCGCGCCCACCAGTACTGTTACCTTTAACTTCGTACCTTTTGCTTTGAACGCAAATACAGATTATCTATTTGGGGTAGCGCAAATGACTTCATCTACGGCCCAGGCTTATCCCTATGCTTACGCAACAAACACCGTTTTTGTTCATCAGCATTATTACTCTATACCTTTGGCTGGTGGCGCTCCTACCTTATGGGATCCGAACGTGTATTTTGCTATCGAACCAACTTTCGTATTTGCTAGTTCAAATGTCACAGCAACGCCATCTAGAACCCTATTCTGCAAGAACCAGCCGGCAAATAGCCTTACTTTA
>JAEUTM010000153.1 GCA_016788025.1 Bacteroidia bacterium | reverse complement strand
AAGAATGGAAAGGTTCTGGTTATTATTTATGTTTAACGTGTTAGAAGATTTTATCCAAAGTGAATTTAACTGGATGTTGGTGTTTAGGTTTGGCTGATTGGATGTAGTAGTTGTAATAATCACATCTGTTGAAGCCGATGGCGCTGATCCCGATGTCCAGTTCCCGTTCTGACTCCAATTAGCATTGGATGCACCCGTAAAAACATTTGGTTCTGCTGATATCGAATAAAATGTGGATGGGGAATTTTGGTTCGCGTATTCTGTAGCGGCCCAGCTTGATGACAAAGTTGTATTTGTTATATGCACTTCATCCATCTGGCCAGGTAATTCTTCTGTGCGTTGGCTGGCGTTTCCGTCGTTGCCAAGATCGGCAAATGTATGAATGGCTGAGAAGCCGCTATAACTTCCACTGCCCGCAGATACCCCATTCACAAACATTGAATACGTGCCTGTTGCTGTGCCCGTGGAGGCCCAGGTGAGCATTACGTGATACCAGGTGTTAAGAGACATGGTTACAATATTTGTTTGCAATACATGGCTTCCACCTAGTCCGAGATAAAGATTACCAGCGGCATCACCAAGATATAACTGCACACGATTCGCATATCCGGTCTGATTGGTGGTTTCACCAAAAAAGTAAGTAGAAGTTGTATAAGAACTTACTTTTCCCCAAAAAGAAACTGAACCATTTCCCCCGCCACCGTTTGCGCCACTAAGAGGCACCTGCAGGTAATTTGTTCCCGTACCGGGAAAAACCCTTCCACCCGCGATTTTCGCCGTAACGGTATTCGTTGATCCTGAATTGGTACCGTTATTTCCGTTAGAGGTAGCATCAGCAATTGAGTTATTCAGGTGCCACACTCCTTTATAAGCCGAACTCCAGGTAGAGGTTACCGATTGGTCGCTGCCTGTTGCGCCCGAATTTCCATAGTACATGTAGATATATGTGTTTATGCTGGTAGAAAGATTCGGGATCCTGACCCAGGTAACAAGTTCGCCGGTAGTGGCGGTGTATTTTTCCAACTGGTGATCTAGTTTGGTAACGCCGTCGGCGGAAACAAAAATGATGTCATAACCATTGGCGCTGGCAACATGACCGCCATTAGCGGTAGAGCGCAAATCGTTGTCTGACGTTATGCTTATTAAAGCAGTAAAGTTTGTAAGATCTGAAGAGCCGGCAACCTGGGCAGGATTAAATGTAATTCGTTTCCTGTAATTATACGAACACACTGCCTGAGATAAACAGTCAATTGAAAAGAAAAGAACTATAAAAACCGTAAAGAGTTTGCCTTTTGTCATGCTCGCCCCCCTTAGGGCAGCATAAAACTATTAAAAAAAGCCCTTACAACATTCAAAAACACTGCGTTTTATCAACTATTTAACCTTTAAAAGCCTGTAAACAGTGCTCTTTTATTTATAAAACAGCCACTTTCCAAGTTCCCTCCAGCTGGTCTTTTTGCCGTACATCAGAATTCCTGTACGATAAATCCGTCCTGCAAGCCAGGTAACAAGTAAAAAAGAAAGGAACAAAATTGATAAGGACAGTAAGATCTCCCATAACGGAACACCGCTGGTAATTCTCGACATCATAACTATTGGCGACGTAAAAGGAATCATTGAACCCCAGAAAACAGAAGAAGAATCCGGATCAAGAATAGTTTTAGTGGAAATGATGTAACCGATCATCATTGGGATCATGACGGGTGTAATGAACTGCTGGGAATCGGCCTCCGAATCCACGGCACTGCCTATTGCCGCCATAATTGAACTATAGAACAGATAACCCAATATAAAATACAGAAAAAAGCAAATCGCAACTTCAGTAAAATCGATTTTATTGAGCTTCTGCATAAGTTCAAAAACCTCAAGTTTATCATCAAATTTCTCAAGTTTGCTCAAATCCACATTTGTTCCGTTCTTTTTCACAAGGGCCTGTTGTTGTTCAAACACCTGAAGTTGGGATGAAATGTCTTTGAGAAACAAGGTAGATAGTAGGGCCGTTAGACCAAAGGTGATAATGCCCATAATGACAAACTGTATTATACCCAGCAAAGCAACTCCAAGAATTTTTCCAAGCATCAGTTCGAAGGGCTTCACCGACGAAACAATCACTTCAACAATTCTGTTTGTTTTTTCTTCCATCACGCTCCTAAACACCATCATTCCATAAAGTATAATAAAAACAAACATTAAGGCCCCTGAAATAAATCCTATAAAACCAAAACTACTTTGCTCTTCCGGTTTACCAACATCGTTCACCTTCTCCAGGATGATCCTTACACTTTGTTTGGAATTGTGAATGATATCCGGATCAATATTGTTGGCACGAAGTTTATTTTCGTAAATGATCCGTTCCATCTGATCTTTGATGTAGGTCTGAAATCCAAAACCCGGCGATTTTTTATAAAACAATTTTACAGCTCCTGCCCCACCTTCTACAATGGTTGGAGAGATCCAGAGGAGGCAGGTAAACCCTTTACCGTTAAACTGCTCCACCGCGTCTTCAAGTTTCTGATTTGAATACGATAAGGATATATAATCGTTACCGCTGAATTTATCCTTAAAGATTCCAGACTCATCCAATACAAGAACATTCTGCTCCGTTTTTTCGGATTGAGACATTTTAATCATAAATCCCACGAAGCCCGTAATGAGCAGAGGCGCAAGGATAGTCATTACAATAAACGTTTTATTGTACAATTTAGATTTCAGTTCGCGACCGATAATTAAACCAAGTTTACTCATAATTAAATTTATTCGGTGTAATTGCTTTTAGTTCCTAATACTTCGTTGCCTTCGTTTACTTTCCTAATGAAAATATCGTTCATGCTTGGAATAAGCTCATTAAATGACACCAGCTCACAGGTTGGCAAAGTAGCCTGCAAAAAATTACTGGATGAAAAGTTCGGCGCCAGTTTGATAATAAACGTGTGTACATCCTCTTCGGTAGATTTTTCCAACACCTCTCCCCCGGTCCAAAGCGCGTTTGTAAATCCCATTACATTCCCTTTAAACGATACTTTAAACGTGTTTGTCCTGTATTTTTTTCGAATTTCCTTTACAGACCCATCCAATATTTTTTCCGATTTGTTGATGAGGACAATATAATCACAAAGCTCTTCTACACTTCCCATATTATGGGTCGAAAAAATAACGGTTGCTCCTTTTTTCCGGAGTTCAAGAATTTCGTTCTTTATAAGCTGGGCATTAATCGGATCAAATCCACTAAAAGGCTCATCCAGTATTAGTAGTTCAGGTTCGTGAATCACTGTAACAATAAACTGAACCTTTTGTTGCATTCCCTTACTCAACTCTTCAATTTTCTTCTTCCACCAGCTCTGCATTTCAAATTTTTCAAACCACACCTTCAGCCGTTTGCTAGCATCCCACCTGCTCAAACCTTTAAGTCGTGCCAGGTACAAAACCTGGTCGCCAACAGTCATTTTTTTATACAAACCCCTTTCCTCTGGCAAATACCCAATATTCTCAACATCATCTGATGCCAGTTTTCTTCCTTTAAAAAGCACCTCTCCGCTATCGGGCCCGGTGATTTGGTTAATAATGCGGATAAGCGACGTTTTACCGGCACCATTCGGTCCAAGTAATCCAAACACAGATTTTTCAGGCACAGATATAGAAACATCCTTAAGTGCCTGGTGGTTGCTGTATCGTTTAGAAACGTTATTAATATTTAAAATGTCTGCCATAACAAAACGTAAAATTAATGAAACTAAATTTTAAGAATGAAATTTTACACGGACGGATAAAATCAATCAACATCGGTTACTCCTCCGCTTACAACAAACTTCATGGCACTGGCGCCGTCCGATTCCAGGGGCTTTACATTTGCAGGCGGTACCAATATCAGCCGGCCAGACAAAGAATAAGAATAAGGCAAATAAACCGCCACTTTATCAGAAATCTTAAAGTCTTTCAGATCTTCCTGTGTTATAAAGCCTATCTCGTAGATATCTGCAGCCGGATTCGTAAGCACCATTACCGGTTTATTAAACTTACGCTTGTTTCCGACAAAGGCATTTGTAAAATCTTTTATAGGTGAATATATGTGTCTAATAAAAGGAGCATGCTCCAGTTTTTCTTCAAAGAGGGTAAAAAGTTGTTTAAATATGTAGGATGAGGCAAGTACCCCCAGGAAAAAGATAAACCCAATTGTTAAGGTTAAGCCCAACAAAGGATTAAGAATGGGGTAATCACTAAAGCCGATAAAGGCAAACAATCCCGCAAAAAAATCGAAAAGTTTAAATAAAATGATGGCAGTGATGATAAGGGGAATAAAAAAAATAAGGCCCTGTAAAAAATAATTTAAAAACTTCTTCATTCTTAGATATTTTGAATTGCTTAGGATACAAAGTCAATGAATAATATTTTAATGCAATAAACGTTTAATGATTATTTTTGATATATTTACTAACCTCTTCCCAATGAATAAGCACTTATTAATAATCACCCTGTGTTGGCTGGCGGGTTTTTACGTTAAAGCTCAGGACCAGTTATTTAAGAAAGACAACAGTAAAGTTCTGGTTACCGTTATAGAAATTGGTCCCGACGCAATAAAATACAAAATGGCCGATAATCCAAACGGTCCGGTTTACATTATTAGTAAAAGTGATGTTGTAATGATCATTTATAAAAACGGTGATCACGAAATGTTTAACAGTTCAAAATCAAAAGATTTCTATGTTTACGACCAGCCCACAACCACGCCTGCTCCCCGGGCAAGGATGAGCATTGAAGACTCTTCAAAATACTATCAGTACAACAAGAATTTTTCGATTAATTTTTGCAACTTAATGAATATGGAGGTTGGCGCCATGTTTCAGGCAGATTTTTTTAAAAGCCATATCGGAATCGTTGTGCCAATGGCTGTGGGTATTGGCAAACCTTCGGTAACACAATCCGTTTATTTTAGTAATACCAATCAGTATTACGGTGGTAATAGCAACTCCTACATACTACAACAGAAACTGTTTGAGATAGGCCTTGGACTGAATTATTATCCAAACCTCAAATACTCCGTAAACTATTATGTTGGACCTGTGGTGAAATACATGCAATACATGGGAGAACAAACTTATATTATCAATACCCAAAGTACCTGGGGACAACCGCCGGTTCCTCCCACAAGGCTAACCCAAAAATCAATACTTAACCGTTACACCTTCAGTATTACAAACGGATTTATCTTTAGAACCAAATCGCGGATTATGTTTAACATTTTTGGATCTCTTGGTTTCAAAAACGACCAGTTAAGCCAGGTCATTATAGAACCCTCTACAGGTTTGGCTACAAGTCCAATTCGAAACCCTGTGAATATTTATTTCTGGGGTGGTTTCAACCTGGGATTTTCGTTTTAATGTTTTTAGTAAAATCAAATATGCGCTTCCGTAATTTAGTATTTTTTCTTTCCTTATTGGTTATATGTTCGTGTAGCGTTCAGAAAAGACATTATAAGAGCGGGTATTATATAAGCTGGGGCAAAACCAGTAACCAAAAACAAAACTCATTACCAGATAAAAAAGAAAGTATTTCTATAGCTGATAAACGGAAAAAGAATGTTACATCAGTCAAAACAACTCAGTCTTCCGAAACTGTATATGCCTCTGCGGGTGATCTCTTAAATCCAATAGAAATTAAATCCACCTCTCCTCTTTTTTTTCCTCCGGATGATTCCTGCGATGTTCTCATTTTTAAAGATGGCTCGGAAGTATCAGTGAAGGTGACTGAAGTTGGAATTAACGAAATAAAGTATAAGCGCTGTAATAATCTCGACGGCCCGTCTCACATCAGTCGCAAGAGTGAGATTTTCATGATAAAATATGCAAACGGAACAAAGGAGGTTGTTAGATCTGAAAATAGCTCCGAACAAATAAAAACCTATCAGCCTCAACAAAGACCTCAGGCAAAGTCTTATAACAACCGATCGAGGCATTTACATCCACTTGCTATACCTTCAATGGCCGTTGGCGCGGGGAACGTTGCAGTAGGTTTATATTGCCTCAACTTTGTTGCCTTTGGCGCTTCGTATGGGATCTTGTTAATCCCATTGCTTTTGGGTTTAGCCGCATTTATAATGGGTAAGCTCGCTTCGAACGATATCAGGGATAATCCCGATAAATGGAAAGGAAAAGGCTTCACTACCCCCGGAATTATTACCGGAATTGTTGTTGCGGGGATTGCAGCAATGCTCCTGTTTCTGTTTTCGATGGCTTACTGATGATCCTTTGGAGTTTTAAATTTGTAGAACCGTTAATATAGTTCAGGATATGCGTAATGTTAGCATTTTCATATTAATAACAATGCTACTGCTTTGTTCCTGCAGTGTTCAGAAAAGACATTACAAAAGCGGTTACTATATAAGCTGGAACAAAACCCACACAAACAAGAAGAATCTTCATTATTCTGAAAAAGAACGAACCTCAGCAGCTACAAAGCAGAATAAACTTACTGAGCGTACTTCCGAAGGCCTGTATGTGTCTGCAGACAATACATTAAATGCGGAAGAATTTAAATCCGGCTCTCCACGTTTTTTTCTTCCTGAAGATTCCTGCGACGTTATCATTTTTAAAGATGGTACAGAGGTAAAGGCGAAAGTAAACGAAGTTGGTATCAGCGAGATAAAATACAAGCGTTGCAATAATCCCGACGGCCCAAATCACATCAGCCGTAAAAGTGAGATCTTTATGATAAAGTACGCCAATGGTACAAAAGAGGTTGTACGATCAGAAAGTGGAGAGTCTCTGAAAACATATGAAAGCAGTCAACCAAGAAGACCCAGCCGTTCGGACGCAAGATCTAAACCGCGCAGAATACATCCTCTCGCAGTACCTTCTCTTGTAGTTGGCTCGGCAGACTATTTTGTTATGTTTTATGCATTTATTCTTGCTGCCTCCGGATTTTCTTATGCTATTTTGCTCCTGCCTATACTTATTGGGATCGGTGCATTTGTTATGGGAAGATTAGTAATCAACGACATTAAAGAAAAACCTGACACCTATAAAGGCAAAGGACTCGCAATTGCCGGGATGATTACCGGGATGATCTTTGCCGGAATTTCCCTCTTAGTGTTATTCCTGATTTCGATAATCGTCTGAAAATCTAGTTTTTCCTTAAAAAGTAGTAGATATCATCGTCGGTATTGTTCTTACGATTGCTGCTGAAATATCCCTTCATAGAACCTTTCATGACATAGATTCCAAAATCGTCAAAACGACTATTAATGTAAGCACCAACATTTTCTGCCTCCTGGTAATATTTGCCTTTTTCGGTGGCCGGAGCTGCAGAAAAAATATCCAAACCTCCCAGGCCCGGCCGCATATCGCTTGCAAAATATAAAACGTTGTCCTCGCTCAGGAAAGGAAAAACTTCGTTGCCAGGTGTATTTACTTCGGACCCAAGATTAACAGGAGGTCCCCAACTTCCATTAAGCATCTCACACATAAAAACATCTTTTCCACCCATAGAACCTTTCATATCACTTACAAAAAAAAGGCGTTTGCCGTCTGCACTAACCCAGGGATGCATGAGATCAGAACCAGGAACATTGTATTTAAATTTCTTTATCTCGGGTTGAATATTGTTGATGGTACTCATTGTGAGTGTGAACAACTGAAACTTAAAGTAAGGTGTTTCGCTTTTAATTTTCATCTCCTTATTAGACACTGCCTTGCAGAAATATAGGACATATCCGTCAGGAGAAAAACAAAACTGCCCGTGAATTCCCATCTCATGAAGCCTGTCATAGATAAGGCTCGGAAAAAACTGAACTGAATCTTTTTTCAGGGCGCCACTCAATCGCTGACTTTCCATGTCGGTTTGCGCGTTAAAGATCCGGTTAGAACGCGCCAGGTCAGTAACGTAAAAAAGTTTTTCCTTAAAAATGAATGGCGAAGATTCGGGAAGATCCGTATTCACTCCATTTACTTCAATAACTCTGGTTTGGGAAGAATCTATATACAGGGCAACGGGATTTACATATGTTTTGGCCCAGGCCGCCAGCGATTTATTAGTACTGCGACTAAGCACCATAAAGATCTTTTTAGCTTCAGGACCGCGGTTGTTCATTAAGAGAGATTTGCCATACTCCCAATAGTCTTTTTCGCTTGCCTCGCTGCTTTCAACTACGATAGGCCAATGATCAATGGCATCATCAGGTTTATTGAGTTTATTAAAACAAAGAGCTGTTTGTCTTTCTGCATAATAATCTCTTGGAAATTTTTCAAGGTACTTCAGGTAAAAAAGCACGGCCATTTCGTAATCCTTGTTGATGTAGTACTTATCGGCCTTCAGCAAAGTACCATTAAGCACCTCCTGCGAGAAAGCTGTTACGCATACAAAAAGGATAACTATAAAAGAAAAAATAAAACGTCTTGTCATGCCTGAAAAACCCAGAGCATAAAAATACTATTCGTTTTTAATAAAACAAGAATGGTAAAGTCCAAAAGAGCCTGAAATATCTAGGTTATAAAAGCCTTTTGGAAAAGCTGAAGTAATTACTGTCTTCGTATTTTCAGCTTCGTAAATAAGCTGCCCCGAAATATTGGTGATTCTGATCACAACATTCTCGTTCCCTTCTAACTCAATTTTCAAAAAATCAGAACAGGGATTTGGATAGAGTTTTAAAGCGTCTTGCCGGTTTTTTGTAAGTCCTGTTGGCACCGTAACCTGAACATTTGTACTGACAGAATCTTTTTTGCAGTAGGGAGCGTTATAAACAACAAGACTTACCGGGTAAGTTCCTGAATTTGTATAAGTATGTAGCGGGTTAATCGCGGCCGAGGTAGTTCCATCGCCAAAATACCAATAATGCAAAAAGTTTGGATTAGTTGATTGAAACTGGAAACCTGATGTCCCTTGTGCTGTAAATGTAAATGCAGCTTTCGGTATGTATTTCGGAATATTGGTTATATAAATACTATCACTGGTGATTTGGTGAGCCACCTGGTTAAGATAGGTTGCTGTACCCGCAGCCAGTCCGGCATTATACGTTGTACTTAATACCGATTTCTGAAAAAGCGTCTCATAAAACACCGAAGCTGCGAGATAAGAGCCTTCCATGGAAGGATGACTCTGATCGGACTGGTAGAGATCAAGCGTAGGCGTTGTAGCGATCGAAAGTCTGAAAGCCTCTCCCACTGGCGCCATCAGTGCCTTGGTTGTATCCGCAAACAACTGATAAGATTCCCGTAACCTGTTTTGCATGCCTGTGTAAGTACACAGGGGTGGATAGTTTGCGCAATTTCCCGCATCTCCAAACTTCCTGCCCCAGGTTTCGTAAAACACGGTGGTTGCACAGCTATTGTAGTGTTTTATTAAACTGTCCAGCAGAATGGCATAAGGCAATGTTTGGGAACTTACCTGTCCTGGCGAAAAGGAAGGTTCCTGGCTCTGGGCTTGTAACACAACGTAATCCCAGTTACCCTGGCTGATCTTGTTTTTAGTAGTAATGTCGTTATAGTGATTAAAAAAGGTGTATCCACCCGGCGCCGAACTGTCAAAGATGAGTGTATCTCCTTTTGACAAGGCAAGATCCTTAACCAACTGAGGCAGATTATTTACATAGGTATAACTGTTACCAATAAAAAGAACC
>JAEUTM010000149.1 GCA_016788025.1 Bacteroidia bacterium | reverse complement strand
TCGAACGTGATGCTATCGATCCCATTCTTTGTGATCGCCCTTAACACAGATCCTCATATTTCGATAGTGGAATGCATAGGAGCTACTTTGTGGATACTTTGCATTGTCGGCGAGGGCATTGCCGACTGGCAGCTACAACATTTTAAAAGCAAGCCTGAAAATAAGGGAAAAGTATGCCGGCATGGGCTATGGAATTACTCCCGTCACCCCAATTATTTTTTCCAGCTCTCTATCTGGATCTCAGTTTTGATTTTTGCTTTACCAAGTCCTTATGGCTGGTTGTCGGTAATTTGTCCACTTTCCATAGGCTATCTTATTTTTAAGGTTACCGGCATCCCTATGACAGAAGAACAAGCTGTTAGGAGTAAAGGAGAAGCTTATAAAGAATACCAAAGAACCACCAGCGTCTTTATTCCCTGGTTTAAGAAAAAACAGATCCAATAATTAAGAACCAGGAACCAAGACTAGAACAAGCCGACAATATGTGGTACAACGCTCTTCTCGAAAAAAACCTAATCCCAGATTTCTTAATTCGTATTGGGATAAGAAATCTCCTAAAACAAAGGCTTCGCGACGAAGATAAAGGAAATGCTGATGCACAAAAAGAACACCTTGCATCTTTGATTGAAGAACTAAAAACGTCTCCTATCGCCATTCACACACAAGATGCCAACGAGCAGCACTATGAAGTGCCGACTGCTTTTTACAAGTATTGTCTTGGCAAACACCTTAAATACAGCAGTGGGTACTGGAATCCCGGTGTAAAGGATATTGATGTGTCGGAAAAGGACATGCTGGAACTTACGTGTCAAAGAGCAGAACTTCAAAATGGACAAGACGTACTGGAATTAGGCTGCGGCTGGGGTTCATTATCCTTATACATGGCGGCAAAGTATCCAAAAAGTAACTTTACTGTTGTTTCAAATTCAAGAACCCAAAAGATCTATATCGACGAACAGGCCCGGCTAAGAAACATCGACAATCTTGAAGTTATTACCGTAAACATTAACGATTTCAACCTCAACAGAACTTTTGATCGGGTTGTTTCTGTAGAGATGTTCGAGCACATGCGGAATTATAAAAAGCTTATGAAATTGGTGGCCGACAAACTAAAGCCTGATGGCAAACTCTTCGTCCACATCTTTACGCATAAAGAGTATGCCTACAAATTTGAAGTGCTGGATGAAAGTGACTGGATGAGTAAATACTTTTTCACCGGCGGCATTATGCCCTCCGATGATTTGTTGCTCTATTTCGACGATGACCTGAGTATAGAAAAACACTGGCGTGTAAGCGGGCTTCATTATAATAAAACCTCTGAAGCCTGGCTTAAGAATATGGATAAACATAAAAAGGAAATCATGCCAATTTTTGAAAAGACCTACGGCGAAAAACAAGCCTTGAAATGGTGGGTTTACTGGCGTATTTTCTACATGGCCTGCGCAGAACTATGGGGATTTAAAAATGGAGAAGAATGGATGGTAAGTCATTACCTGTTTCATAAAACTAAATAACATGCAAGAACTGGCGATTGTAGGCACAGGAATAGCCGGAATGGGCTGCGCTCACCTTCTAAAGGAAAAATACAAGCTCAGCATCTTTGAAAAAAACGATTATGTTGGCGGGCACACAAATACTATCGAAATTAACGAAGATGGAAATCCAGTTTATCTCGACACCGGATTCATGGTTTTTAATTTTAAAACTTATCCTTTGCTCGCTGATCTTTTTAAGGAAATAAAAGCACCCATCAAAAAAACAAGCATGTCGTTCAGTGTTCAACACGTTCCTTCGGGGCTTGAATACTGTGGCTCGGGATTAAATGGCCTGTTCGCACAACGAAGAAACCTCTTCAGACCTGCGTACATTAAAATGCTGCTTGAAATTTCACGCTTCAATAAAATAAGTGTGCAGATTATGGATGATCCGAAATACGCGTCTTATTCACTCGAAGCATTTATAAAAGAGTTTGGTTTTGCAGAGGACATGTTGTGGAAATATCTGATACCAATGAGTTCTGCTGTTTGGAGCACCCCTATGGAGAAAATGCTGGACTTTCCTGTCATCACCCTCATCCGGTTCTTTCACAATCATGGTTTTCTGGGGTTAAACACCCAGCATCAATGGTATACCCTTGAAAATGGAAGTGAATCGTATAAAAAATTGTTGACTGAAGCGTTTAAGGACAAGATCCAAACCAAAAACAAGGTTGTTAAGGTGATCCGGGAAAACAATAAGGTTTTACTTAAGCTTCAGGATGGATCTAGCCGCTCTTATGACAAGGTGATCCTTGCATGTCATGCGGACCAGGCGCTGGAATTACTGGA
>JAEUTM010000132.1 GCA_016788025.1 Bacteroidia bacterium | reverse complement strand
CTGAAACTCCCCAACTCAAAAACTCTAAAATTCACCAGCTCCTCAATTCAAATTCTCAAATCTTAATTTTTAATTTCTACAACCTCGCCGTTTCGCGTATCTCAACACTGTTTTTATCGCTTCCGTTTAAGATCGGACATTTCTCCGCAAGACGCGTAGCATCATCAAGATTTTTTGCATTAATAAGAATGTAGCCCGCCACCGATTCTTTATTTGAAGAGTAGGGAATATCCCGTACGACCTTGCCGGGTTTGAGCACTCTCCCGCTGTATTGCAGATGATTTCCGCCTTCGGCCAGTTGTCCTTTTTCAGCGATCCAGTTCAGCCATTCCATCCATTGGGTCATGTAAACTTTCATTTCACTTTTGCTGGGTTGCGCATCTTTGTTCAGAATATCCAGCCGGAATAATAACATATATTGTTTCATGTGATTCTTTCGAACAAAAATATTCGATCAGAAATCCACCAGCATTGATCTGGATCAAAATCGTACTAGCGGGATTTTAAGCGACTTAACGTTTCGGGCGTCATGTCTAGATAGGAAGCCAGCACTTTATTGGAAACCAGTTGGAAAAGCTGTGGGCTTTCTTTCATCGCCTGTTCAAAACGTTGTTGGGCAGTAAGTGTCATGATGCTTTCTATTTTCCTCGTTTGAAACGAGTAGGCCATCTCCAGGATTTTTTGATAGAATTTTTTCCAGCTCAAGAGTTTTTCATTTAAATTGTAAAAATCATGACGGCTTATCGCGAACAACACCGAATCCTGAAGAGCGTCCATCATTTCAATAGAAGGACGGCACTCTACAAAACTGCTGAGCGCCGTACCCATATAATTTGTTGGTAAAATGTAACGGGTTTTTTCATTTCCCTTTTTATCCACAAAGAATGTGCGTATAACGCCACTGGAAACAATGTAAAACTCTTTGCAGGTTTCACCACTTGCCAGCAAGATTTCACCTTGTTTTACTTTTTTGGATTTAAAGACTGCGACAATCTGAGCAAGATCCGCTTCAGGGAATTTTGTTACGAAATTGAGAATGCTCTTAAGTTGCTCCACGTTCTATCCCATCTTAATTGGACAGGCAAGAGCAAATTAAAATAAAATTCCCTCAGATTACAATAGAATTATGAGCAGAATAATGATAAGAATCAGCGCACCTCCGGAGATATAGATGTAAGTGCCCGGACGGTCATAATTTTTCTTAATGGCAAGAACTTCTTTTCTTAGTTTTTGTTTTTCATCTTTACTCAATTGCTGGGTTTTTGTTAGCTGATGAATTTCATGCAACCGTTTTAGCATCTCCCTTTCGTTATTTCGTGTTGCTGAATGTTCATTTGCTGATCTTACTGTGCCGTTATAAGCGTAAACAGTTGCACTTAACGACAGGCAAAACACGAACGATAATGTATAGATGAGCTTCTTCATAACTTTTCCTTTTATGTTTTATAGACCTTTGAATTTCATGCCAGTTTTTAACGGACCCTTACATCCCGTTTTGGGGACTTTTTTCTATGAAGTGCTTTTTAAAACCTTTTTTTCCTCAGGTACAGTCTTTGAAATTGATTGATAAAACTATGACCGACAAAATCTCTTTAAAAGAACTTAATCGTTTTCTTTTCTTCACAATCATGGTAGTGGCCGCATTGTATTTTGGACGACCTGTGTTGGTGCCCTTTACTTTTTCCGTTTTTTTTGCAACACTGTTTACCAGGATGTCTAACAAATTAGAGGATAAAGGCTGGAAGCGTGTTTACACAGCTCTTGTTTCAATTACAATTTTGATTGCGACCACCATTGGAATCATCTGGCTGGTGGTGTGGCAAGCTCAGAAACTTGGCGAAGATCTTCCTGCGATAGAAAAGAAAGCCGAGGCATTTATCCAGCATGCCCAGGAGTATATTGGAGATAGATTGGATATTCCCAAAGCGAAGCAAAAAGATCTTATTGAAAACAAATTAAAATCAGCTGCTGAAACCTCGGGTAAGGTGATAAAGAATTTTTTTGCTGGAATGGTTGGTTTGTTCGGATCCGCTGTAATGGCGTTGATCTTTGCTTTTCTTTTTTTATACCAGCGTGAAAAATATGAGAGATTTTTTATCGGTTTGTTTAAGCAAAGTCCGCCAGGTCACACCCGCGAAGTGCTCCAGAAGATCAGCACCGTATCTCAAAGCTATCTAACGGGAAGAGTTTTGTCGATCATCATATTTACGATCTTGTTTACATCAGGTTTCCTGATCATAGGCCTTAAAAATGCATTTCTACTGGCGTTTATAGCCGCACTTTTGACTATTATCCCTTATGTTGGCTCCATCGTTGGTGGACTATTTCCCTTTGCGGTTGCGCTGGTCACCGAAGATTCGTTGAATGTTGCTGTTGGAGCTCTGGCGGTAATTCTCATTATTCAGGGAATTGATAATTACTTTATCGAACCTTACATAATTGGAGGTGAAGTAAATATCAGTGCTTTTTTTACCATTTTTATTTTATTGATTGGTGGTTTGATTTGGGGAGTGGCGGGTATGATTCTTTTTCTGCCGATGCTTGGCGTGGCAAAAATCATTTTTGACAATGTACCCGGACTAGAAATTTATGGGGAACTGGTTGGTGATCAGAAGAAGGGAAAGGGATCGGGGCGGATTTCTGAGAAGTTGAAGGGGCTTTTTAAAAGAAAAAGAAATGACTAAAATTAAGCGGTTTTGTTACCTTTGTAACACTTCGGAATTAGCAATGATTGATAAACTAATCAAATTCGTACGCAGCAGGGCAGGACTTTCAATACTCTTGGCGTTGCAAATCTTTATAGGAAAAACTGCCAGAACAAGAACGCATGTGCTTGTTGCCTGTGGTTTAATTCTTGTTTTCGGAATTATTGGGATTCATACCGGTATGTGTCCGGTAAAATATACACTTACAACACTTTGCGCTAAACTAAACCTGGGTTAAGAGTTACTTATTTAACCTGGATGATCATATCATTATTCTATAACAATAAAAATGCCGCAGCTCGCGGCATTTTCTTTGTTCTTCTTTTAATGTGCATGCCAGCAAGGAACTACATTTGATACAAAAAATCTTCATCATTGGCATTCGCGGGCTGTTATCCGAATCGGGGTAAGAACACAAAATCGGGGACTCCTGGCGCTAAAGGTCGCTTGAATTAACTTCAAAAAAAGCATTTAGAGAAAATAGAAAGCGCTAAAAAAATGTAAAATTCATTTTAAAGGCTCAACATGCCAGCTCTTTCTTAAAAATAGTAATACATTTGACAAAGAATTAATGAGAACTTCCGGTACATATAAAATAAAACCAGTCATTTTTTCGACCGTACTCGTGCTTCTGCTTTCAGTACTTACCTCCTGCATTTTTCCTACCGTGGATATATTTTCTGACAATGCTTTTCAAAAAGCAAGTATAGAAAATATGGAGTCGGATTCCGGTGAAAAAAAGGAGAATGGGGAAGAAAAGGAGTTTTCGGAAAAAGTTTTGTTTTCCGGGGATTTTGGTTCAACCAACTTTAATCAAATACGCAATCTAATAGAGGTTCGCAGATTCGAATGCCTGATACCTCAGGTATCGCTTGACATTCCTGTACCACCACCAAAGCAGATCCTTTCCTGATCTTTAGCCAACCTTATCGGTTGAATTTTATCCTAATTGGGACAAACTGTCCTTTTACTATTTTATTTTATCAATTGTGAAAAAAACAAATTTATTTGCTATAGCTCTTGCAGCTATTGTGTTAACTGCTTGTGGAGATGCTAACATGCAGGAGAAGGTGGAGAATCAGTTTCAGGTAACCGCCGTAGCGGAACTGGATACGATTTCGTTTACGGATTATGTTGCCGAAATACATGCACTGCAAAATGTAGAGATAAGGGCCAGGGTGAGCGGTTACCTTGAAAAATTCCATATCGACGAAGGAAAGTATGTTACTAAAGATCAGCTACTCTTCACCATCAATAACAGAGAGTATGCAGAGGAACTTGCCAAAGCGAAGGCACTTTATAAAAGCACGGTGGCGGAAGTAAATGCCGCAGAGCTCGAACTTAAGAATGCAATGACCCTCGCTGAGAAAAAAATTATTTCGGGTACTGAACTCGAATTGGCCAAAAATAAACTCCTGGCGCAAAAGGCAAAGATGGATGAGGCTGCAGCACATCAGGCACATGCAGAATTGAAGCTCTCTAATACCGAAATTCGGGCGCCTTTTAATGGGATTGTAAACAGGATCCCATATAAGGTCGGCAGTCTTATAGACGAAGGAACTTTGCTCACATCTATTTCTGAAAATGACCAGGTATATGCCTATTTCGACGTGTCAGAAAAAGAATACCTCAATTATGCGCGTAATGTTCAGAAGGATAGTGTTAGCTCGAGAGTGGTTTCCTTGCTCTTAGCCGATGGTACGGAGCATACACATCAGGGATATATCGAAACGATTGAAGGAGAAATTGATGCAGGTACTGGTAATATTGCGTTTCGGGCACGATTTAAAAATCCTGATAAACTTATTAAACACGGAGCAAGTGGAAAAGTAAGATTGAAAAAGAGACATGACAATGTGCTCGTGATTCCGCAAAAATCAACATTTGAGATACAGGACAAACTGTATGTATACGTTGTAGACAAGGACAATGTGTTACGTATGCGTAACGTGGAAACACTTTACCGTTTGCCGCATTTGTTTGTTGTAAGCAAAGGTCTTAACAGGGGAGAACTTATCATATATGAGGGAATTCAGAATATTAGGGACGGCATGGTAATTAAGCCTAAAATGGTTCCCATGCAGAATATCATAAAACAACTTGCCCATAAATAAAAAAGGTCATGCTTAAAAAATTCATAGAACGACCGGTGTTATCACTGGTAATATCGCTATTTATTACACTGTTGGGTATCCTCGCATTAAGTAAGTTGCCCGTAACACAATATCCGGACATCGCCCCGCCGGCTGTATCTGTTACCACCAAATACACGGGTGCAAATGCTGAAGTGGCGGCAAAAGCAGTAGTTACGCCGTTGGAAAGGGCCATTAACGGCGTTCCCGGGATGGCGTATATGACTTCTGTTTCGGGAAACGATGGCACAAGTATTATTCAGGTGTATTTTAAAGTAGGGACTGATCCCGATCTTGCAGCGGTTAACGTTCAAAACCGCGTAGCAACTGTATTAGACGAATTGCCGGAAGAAGTTATCAAGGCTGGAGTGTCCACTGAAAAAGAAGTGAACAGCATGTTGATGTATTTGAACCTGATCAGCAATGACAGCACTTTAGATGAAAAGTTTATTTACAATTTTGCCGATATAAATGTGCTTGCCGAATTAAAAAGAATTGACGGTGTTGGTTTTGCCGACATCATGGGGCAAAGAGAATACGCGATGCGCGTCTGGCTTAAACCTTCGCGAATGGATGCATATGAGATTTCGGCCGAAGAAATAATACAGGCTTTACGCGAACAGAACGTGGAAGCTGCTCCGGGTAAAGTTGGTGAAAGTTCAGGCAGGCACGCGCAGTCTCTTCAGTATGTGTTGCGTTACACGGGTAAACTTACCCAGAAGGAACAATATGAAAACCTGGTGATACGGGTTTCCGAAAATGGTGAAATGCTCAGGTTAAAAGACGTGGCGGAGATTGAGTTTGGTTCTCTGGATTACGACGTTTTGTCGAAAGAAAACGGACGCCCCTCTGCTGCCATCATTCTCAAACAACGTCCTGGTTCTAATGCGAGCGAGGTAATCGCTACAATTAAGGAGCGTCTCGAGTATTTAAAATCCACAACCTTTCCTCCCGGGATGGATTATACCATTAGTTATGATGTGTCTCGTTTTTTGGATGCTTCGATACATGAAGTTATAAAGACGCTGATCGAAGCGTTTCTTCTCGTGGCTTTGGTGGTGTTTATTTTTTTGCAGGACTGGCGCTCTACGCTTATTCCTGTATTGGCGGTTCCTGTTTCACTCATCGGAACTTTTGCCTTCATGCAGATGTTTGGTTTTTCTATCAACCTGTTAACGCTGTTCGCGCTGGTTCTGGCAATTGGTATAGTGGTAGATAATGCCATTGTAGTGGTGGAAGCGGTGCATGCCAAAATGGAAGAAAATCACATGGATGCAAAAACGGCAACTCTGCAGGCTATGAATGAAATAGGAGGAGCGATCATTGCGATCACCCTGGTGATGTCTGCTGTTTTTATTCCAGTTGCGTTTTTAGATGGCCCCGTGGGCGTGTTTTATCGTCAATTTTCCATCACCATGGCTATTGCAATTGTAATTTCAGGAGTTAACGCCCTTACACTCACACCGGCGTTGTGCGCGTTGTTTCTTAAAAATCCCCATGATACTCCCAAAGTGAATAACTGGCTGACACGTTTTTTTGATGCCTTCAATACCTATTATAACTCTATCGCATTAAAATACCGGCGCCTGCTTTCGGTTATTGCAAATCGAAGAACCGTAACCATCGGCGCCTTGCTGTTGTTTTGTTTTGCTACCTGGGGATCGGGCAGCTTACTTCCAACTGGTTTTATTCCTACAGAAGATCAGGGAACGATTTACGTAAATGTCACAACCCCTGTGGGAGCCACGCTGGAGCGAACAGAGAAGGTGATGAATGAAATTGATCTTGTGTCCGAAACCATTCCGGAAATTGAATCGGTGTCAACGCTGGCGGGATTCAGCATGATGACAGACGGCTCGGGTGCTTCATTCGGTATGAGCACTATCAGTCTTAAACCCTGGAAAGATAGAAAGCATAATGCTGATGAGATTATAACAATGCTGAGGGAAAAAACAAAACATATCCAGGATGCCGATATTCAGTTTTTTCCTCCACCTGCAGTTCCCGGTTTCGGAAATGCCAGCGGTTTTGAACTACGTCTGCTCGATAAGACTGGATCGGGAAGTCTTCAGCAGACGAATCAGGTAACGCAGCAATTTATGGAAGCCGTTAAAAAGAGAAAAGAGATCAAAAACATTTTCACAAGTTTTAATCCCAATTTTCCTCAGTATCTCATTCACATTGATCAGGATGTGGCGGCAAAAAAAGGTGTCTCCGTCGACAATGCCATGAGCAATCTTCAAATTCTCATGGGGAGTTATTATGCGACCAATTTTATACGTTTTGGTCAAATGTATAAAGTAATGCTCCAGTCAGATCCTAAATTCCGCGCCCAACCGGAAGATATTCTCAAGCTTCGCGTAAAGAATAAACAGGGAGAAATGGTTCCCTACGCTAACTTTAGCAGAATAGAACGGGTATATGGACCAGAACAGTTAACTCGTTACAATATGTATTTGTCCGCCATGCTAAATGGTGAAGCTGCCGAGGGGTACAGCAGTGGCGACGCTATCAAAGCAATTGAAGAAGTTGCGAAGGAAACACTTTCAAAAGGGTTCTCTTACGAGTGGTCAGGAATGACCCGTGAAGAAATACTTTCCGGTAACCAGGTGATTTACATATTTGTTATCTGTCTCCTGTTTGTATATCTTTTGCTTTCGGCTCAATACGAGAGTTTTTTGTTACCTCTTCCTGTAATCCTGTCTTTGCCGGTTGGAATTTTTGGTTCGCTGTTTTTGCTTTATATCCTCGGTCTTGAGAATAATATTTATGCTCAGGTAGCGATGGTGATGTTAATCGGTTTACTCGGCAAGAACGCGATTCTGATTATTGAGTTTGCAATCCTGAAACAAAAAGAAGGAAGAACCGTGTTACAGGCTGCCGTTGAAGGTGCTGTAGCGCGTTTGCGTCCTATTTTGATGACTTCTTTCGCTTTTATCGCCGGGTTGATTCCTTTGCTTATGGCCACCGGCGCAGGGGCAATCGGGAATCGTACCATTGGTGCGGCAGCGGCAGGCGGAATGTTATTTGGAACTGTTTTCGGGCTTGTACTGATTCCTGGTTTGTATGTTTTATTCGCAGGGCTTAAGAACAGAAAGAAAGAAAATAAAGATTCCATTATTTCCATAAAACAGATGAAAGAAATAGCCCGTCTCTCAGTTATTTTACTCACAATGGCTTTTCTGAGTTCATGTAAAACTAACAAAAATGCAGGCAACCATGTCAGAAAGGAAATTCCAAAAACCTATACTGTATCTTCTGACACGGCGTCTTTAAAGCTTGATTCGTGGAGGAGTTTTTTCGCCGACCCTTATTTAAGCAGTCTTATCGATAGCGCCCTCGTTCGCAATTTTGATCTTAACATTGCAAAACAAAGGATCGAAGCTTCAAGGGCAGGAATAAGGTTTACAAGAGGTATACGTCTGCCTGAGCTGGACCTGGCCATTTCATCAGGTCAAAGGAAATTTGGAAGTTATACAATGGACGGTGTAGGAAACTACGACACGCGTTTTTCTCCAAACCTGGATGAAAAACGGCAACTGCCGGATCCGATTCCTGACTATTTTGTGGGAATTCACTCAACCTGGGAAATTGATCTGTGGGGAAAACTTAAAGATAAAAAGAAAGCTGCCCTTGCCCGTTTTATTTCGTCGCAACATGGCAAAGACCTGATCCAAACCAGCTTAATTGCCGAGATTGCGACAGCATATTTTGAATTACAGGCTCTTGATAAAGAAGCGGACATCCTCGAAGACAATATTAACCTTCAGCAAAGTGCCCTTGATGTCATCATCTCTCAAAAGGAAGCCGGCAAGTCCAACCAGTTAGGGGTCGAACTTGTGCTGGCACAACTGCTGAATTCAAAAGCCGTGTTGGCGGAGGTTCAGCAGAAGCGCATCGAATATGAGAGCCAGCTTAATTTTCTGAGCGGAAAATATCCCGGGGTCGTGCAACGTGAAATGAGGACCGATAATCCGGCTTTGTTAACCGCTTTAACAGCCGGTATCCCTTCTGATTTGCTAGTCAACCGCCCTGATATCCGCCAGGCGGAGATGGACCTGATGGCTTCGCATGCCGATCTCAGTGCAGCCAGGAAAGCTTTTTATCCAACTTTTAATATCAGTGCTTTTTTAGGTGCTCAGTCTTTTAATGCTTTGCTTCTTGCCGAAATGCCGGCTTCTATGGCTTATAATATTCTGGGAGGGCTTACTGCGCCACTGATGAACCGTAGAAAATTAAAAGCAGAACTGATGACTGTGAAAGCAGAACAAAAGCAAGCCTACATAAACTATGAAAAAAAGGTGGTCGGCGCTTTTATGGAAGTTTACAATGCCCTGAATAATATCAAAAACAATAAACTGATGCTTGATCTGAAGAATGAAGAGGTGACTATTCTTAAACAGTCTGCCCTTACAGCTGCAGAATTATTTAAAGCTAATCGGGCAAATTACCTGGAAGTGATCCTCTCTCAGAAAAACGCTCTGCAATCGCAACTGGAGCTGGTGAATTTCGAAAAAAGACAAAATATCTCCATGATAAGCCTGTACAGATCCTTAGGTGGTGGCGCACGATAATAATTTAATGTATATATGATAGCTGACATAATTGTTCCTTTATTCTCTCTCATTGCCCTGGAGGTTATTCTGGGAGTAGATAATATTATTTTTATCTCCATCCTGGCAGACAAATTACCGGAAAGTCAACGAAACAAATTGCGTTTCTGGGGTATTGGCCTTGCTATGTTGATTCGCCTTTGTTTATTGGGCTTACTCTCCTGGATTCTCAAACTCGACACTACCTTATTTACGGTGTTTGACACTGGAATATCAGGCAAGGGGATCATTCTGATTTTAGGAGGTCTTTTCCTCTTGTACAAAAGCAGTAAAGAAATTTTTCAAAATACGGAAGCAGAATACGAGGGCTCTGATGTAACGAAAGTCAGAGGAAATTTTGGACGATTGCTATCCGAAATAGTGCTTCTTGATCTTGTTTTTTCTATCGACTCAATCGTTACCGCAGTGGGGATGGTCAAAGACCTATCGATCATGTATACAGCAGTAATAATAGCGGTGGCAATTATGCTTTTTGCTTCCGGAACCATCAGCAATTTTATACGAAAACATCCTTCATTTAAAATTCTTGCCCTTTGTTTTTTAATGATGATTGGAGTGTCGCTTATTGGTGAAGGACTACATTTCGAAATTCCAAAGGGTTATATCTATTTTTCAATGGCCTTTGCATTCTTTGTGGACATAATACAGGTAAAAAAAGCCGTTAAAAGAAGTCCTTAGACTTCACAAGTTTGTTTCCTTCAATCACACGCCAGATGCATTGTAGCAAGCTCTCTTCCTCAAAAGACTCGGGGAGTGCAACCTGTTTTACACCAAAGCTCAATAATTTTTGCCGGGTTGTCGTGCCAATGGCTATTACGTTCTGAGTTGCTTCAATTTTATATTTGGAAAAATAAGCTTCAACGTTAGAAGGACTGGTGAAAACCAGTATATCAGCCTCTGGGACCGAGAACTCTTTTTTCAGCTCGGTTTTATAGACATAAAGATTTTTTACAACGTTGTTATAGCCCAGCTGCCTTTGTACGGTCTGAATCGAGTCAATGGCCATTGGAAACAATATCGTTTCGTTTTGAATTAACAAGGCAAATTGTTTGGCAATCGCCACGGGGTTGTTTCCTTGTCCGATGAAGTCCGCGGTTTTGTCAAAATTTCGCAAATATCTCGCAGAGCCCTTTCCGAAAACAGCGAATCGTGTCTTGCGCAGAATAACAGGGTTTTGGGCAAAGAAATATTTAATAGCGTTTTTGCTTGAAAAAAATATCCAGTCTGATGGGGGAGAGTGGGAGAAGCGAATCTGGCTGAAATGAAGTAGAGACTGGTCTGTTACTTTATGTCCAAAAGCTTCCATTTTGGTTTTTAGCAGGCTATCTTCCTCAAGATAACGCGAAATAAAAATTGTTTTTGATGCCGGTA
>JAEUTM010000116.1 GCA_016788025.1 Bacteroidia bacterium | reverse complement strand
TCAAAGAAATCTGCCCGAGATGGTAATAACTGTGCTCGATCTGGGCTTCGATGTTGCGATAATAAGTGCCGTATTTTTCGTCTATAAAAGGTTTGTCAAAAATAGCATCGTCTAGTTGTTCGACTTTATTTGCAAATTTTTCTGCGTTGCTGAGGAAAGTTGTCTTCAGTTTGTTCCAGTCGGCTTCGGTATTAATTGGAGGAAGATCGAAACTAAACTTGTCACTGATATCTAGCTTGCCGGTTTCAAAAGCTCTTAACAATCCGTCTATATAATAATTGATGTGAAAAGTGAGAGCAGCTATGGTGTTCAGATCTTCAACTTTCTGTGTGGCTTGTTGCCAGTTTACTTTTTCGAGTTGTTCTTTATAGTTTGTGTTTGCGATCCAGTGGCCGCTGAGAAAAACTTCACGGAGACGATCGGCAATTATTTTATTTCTGTTCATGGTTTGGGAATTGTAAGGTAAATATAGGAAAATAGAACCAAGAGCCTAGAGCCAAGAACCAGGATAGAGAGACAAGGGAAAGCAACACTTCGACTCCCTTCGACGAGCTCAGGACAGGCCGCTCAGTGTGACAGAGTCAAGAACCAACCCTTCGACAGGCTCAGGGTGACAGAGGCAAGAAGTAAGAGACAAGTCCCGAAGCATCGGGACAAGCAATAGAATCAAGAGCCAAGAACCAACCCTTCGACAGGCTCAGGGTGACAGAGGCAAGAAGTAAGAGACAAGAACCAACCCTTCGACAGGCTCAGGGTGACAGAGGCAAGAAGTAAGAGACAAGTCCCGAAGCATCGGGACAAGCAATAGAATCAAGAGCCAAGAACCAAGTAATAGAGTCAAGAACCAAGAACCAAGAGTCAAGAAGTTAAGTGAGGTAATTAAGAATTACATTTCAGAGAATTTCCTGGTTGCCGAGTTTTTCCAAAGCTGTTTTCAGGTAGTTACGGGCCCGGTTCGGCTTTTAACCACAGAGCTCACAGATAAACTTTACACAAAGGTCACAAAGCCAAAGCTCGGTGTCTCCGCGCCTCCGCATCTCTGTGTTTAGAATCAGGCTTTCCTCACATAGATGGATTTCAAAGCCATGGCTCCAAAGCCTTCGATCTTGCAATCGATATTATGATCGCCGTCTGTGAGTTTGATGTTCTTTACTTTTGTGCCCGCTTTTACTGGTTTTGAAGAGCCTTTTACCGGCAGGTCTTTTATCACAATTACCGAATCTCCATCCTGCAGCTCATTACCGTTTGCGTCAACAATTTTCGTCGGACCTTCCTCATCCACGTTAGAAGCGGTGTCTTCGGGATTCCATTCATAAAAACACTCCGGGCATGTCATTAAACTGCCGGTGGAGTAGGTGTATTCGCATTTGCATTTTGGACAAGGGGGAAATTCTGACATAAAAATGAATTAATTTGGCAAAGATACATTAAAAAGAAGAGTCTTCCAGACTTGTTGTCTTTTCAAGCCTCGAGAGGTTTTTGGGTTTGTAGATAAAAACAACGGCAAGTCCCCAAATGGTAATGAGCATTCCCATTAAGCCCACTAAGTTTTTATCGAGTTGATCGGATGTAAAAACAATATCAATGGTAGAATGGAAAACAGCACAAACTAAGATACTTCCTCTCGATGAATTAAATAACCAGGTCAGTAAAATGCTCCCGGTTAAAAGACTTAACAACCAGCCAATGAGTGCGGCCAGGTCCATGCTTAGGTAGCCCGGCCTGTACAGGAATAAGGGCCAGTGCCAGAGCGCCCAAAAGACTGTTAATATGATCCCGGAAATAAGTGCGTTGTAATGCTTTTGTAGTCTCGGCAGTGCAAATCCCCTCCAGCCGATTTCTTCTCCAAATCCAAAAAACAATAGGTTGTAAAAAAACAAACTAATAAGCCCTGTGCCTGGAAACTCATTGTTGAGACCGGTTTTGGCAAGGTTGGGAAATATTCCCGTTTGGAAGTAATGTATAAAACCAGCCATCACCAATAGAAAAAAAGGACTCATCAACGCGATGAGTAAATAACTTAATCCAGTTGGAACAATGGAATTAAGGAACAAATAGGCGGAGCCTTTAAATCCTCTAAATTTATAACTCAGGATAAATGCCGCGATCATGGGGCCAAAAGCTCCGAGTGCATGCTGGTATTTAAGTGGGGTGTAAGAAGAGAAGCCTAATGCCTGAGCATACAAGGGCCACCAGGTAATCCAGGAAATGAGATACGCGAGTGAAAAATATGTAATCAGTTGCCTGGACATAAAAAAGACCCGGCGCCCTAAAACAGGTACCGCCGGGCCTTGGAGCTTATCGTGTGTTTTAGATAAGGTTAACTAAAAGTAGAATAGCGTTAATGATCAAACTTGCACCGAATAAATTTACAACCCATCTTGTTGGAGCCTGCGAAATACTGGCAACCAGGTTAGCCATTGAAATGCTTAAACCCAGGCCGAATTGCCAGAAAGGCGCATCGTTTTCAAATATTTTCATCGCAGTGATACCACCAAGGCAAGAGCCTACCAATATAGCCATAGAAATAAGGCCATAATAATTGAAGTCCATTTTTTTGATGAAGGCTTCATAACGGCTTACATTAGCAGTGGTTTTTACCGACTGCGCCTGTTCAAATGATTTTGCTATTGTTGTCATAGTAATTGATAATTTTTATAATTCAAAATTACTTTGTGTTTCGTCTGGCGTTCCTGATCATGGTCAGAACCAGCTGCTGATCTTTATCAGTTCTTAAAATACTTCTTAAAAGGCCAGGTGTGTTTCAGCGCTTTCATGTTGTCGTTGAGATTTCCGGCTGCCGTGTCAATAGTAAGTATGCTCTTATTTAAATTATGAACGACCATTGTGTCCTTTAATAAAACACCTATAGACCCTTTGCCTTGTTTAAGCTGATTAAGCAGGTATGATACATCGCCGGTGATAACAGCTGCTGTGTCGTTTAATTTTTCAAACTTCACTACGATTTGTTTTATCCTGGCTGAAAGACTTGTGTCTGCAACCAAAGCGCCAATACTACCTTTGCCGTTTTTTATCCCCGAAGTAATGGATTGAAGATCTCCGGTTACGGCGAGTGCATTGTTACTCATAAGTCGGATATTGACCAGGGCGGATTTTACGTTTTTTGAAATGCTGCTGTCGCGCAGAAGGGCCCAGAGTGATCCCTTGCTGGTGACGTCACCGGAGAGGGTTTTTAGATTATCGGTAATTATTTCGAGGTTGCCGCTTGTATTGCTGAGCGATCTGAGGGTATTGTCCATCTGCAGCGGGTTTACCGATGCCAGCTCCGCGCCTTCCGTAATAGGTTCTGCTTTGGTTTTTGAAGGACTGATGTTGAGCAGTTTGTTTCCAAGCAGGCCATCGGTTCCAATAGATACAATTGCTGCTTCGTTAATGAGCTTAGAAATTTCCTGGTCAACGGTAAACTCAACTTTTACAACAGTATCAGAAATGCTGCTGAGTTTAGAGACCGTACCAACATTTATGCCATTGAAACGGACATTGTTTCCCGGCATGAGACCGTTTACATTATTAAAACCAGTGCTAACCGTTATGGTTCTGTGAAAAATATTTTTTTGGCTTCCGATGTAATAAAGGCCCAGAATTAACAGCAGTGTGCCGCTTAAAATGAAGAGGCCCAGTTTCACCATATTTTTTGAATCTTCTTTCATGATCTAATTAAAAAACTGTTTGATTGCAACATCCTCCGATTTTTCCATCTCCCCGTAAGAACCTTGCGCTTTACAGACCCCGTCTATCAACATTACCAGTTTATTAGCCGTTAGT
>JAEUTM010000054.1 GCA_016788025.1 Bacteroidia bacterium | reverse complement strand
CACGCAATGCATATCGTGGGAAATGATAATGGATGATGTGTTGAATTTTTTCTGAAGCTCCAGCATCAGCAGGCTGATTTCGCGGGAGGTGATCGGATCCAGGCCTGTTGTTGGTTCGTCGTATAAAATTATTCTCGGTTTGAGAATGATGGTTCGGGCCAGGGCTATTCTTTTGCGCATGCCTCCCGATAGTTCGTCGGGCATCATATTAACGGCATTTGCAAGGCCCACGTTCTCGAGCGCTTCCATCACTCTGTTGTTCATTTCTGCAGCGCTGAGTTTACTGGCATGACGACGCAACGGAAATTCGAGGTTTTCACGCACCGTCATAGAATCATAAAGGGCATTACTCTGAAAAAGGAAACCAACTTTTACACGCATCTCGTCAAGCTCGTCGTGATTCAGGGTAGAAACCTCCTGTCCGAAAACTTCTATGGCGCCTGAATCTTGTTTCATTAAACCGATAATACACTTGATGAGAACTGATTTACCTGAACCGGATTTTCCGAGAACAGCAACATTTTCGCCTTCCTGAAGATCCATAGAAAAATTGCGGAGCACATCCAGCTTGCCAAAAGACTTGCAAATATTATTTATACGAACAACGGCGCTCATGTGTAGTTGAAGATATCTGCGATCTGTGCGGCAATCAGGTCAATAATAAACACCGCAAAGGTTGAAAATACCACGGCGGTATTTGCTGCCAGGCCAACTCCACGGGTGCCCTTTTTTGTATAGTATCCTTTATAACAACCTATGATGCCAATGGCAAAACCAAAAAATAATGCTTTAAAGACAGAGGGCAGCAAATCGGAAAAAGTGAGTTTCTGGAAAACCTGAATTGTAAATAAATGAAAACTGGTGTCCTGTTTCATGCTTATGCCAAGGTAAGCGCCGTAAAGGGAGACCGTATCGCTTATTATAACCAGGAGGGGCAACATCAAAATGCTTGCAAACACACGGGTTACTACCAGGTATTTAAAAGGATTTGTGCCCGACACTTCCATAGCATCAATTTGTTCGGTTACACGCATTGATCCCAGTTCGGCGCCAATACTGGAGCCAATTTTGCCGGCACAAATTAAGGCAGTAATTACCGGGACGATCTCGCGTATAAGCGATACGGATACAACAGAAGGTAACCACGACTCTGCGCCAAAGGTTGCCATGGAAGGATGCGACTGGATAGTAATAACAAGTCCCATAATAAAACCAGTGATACCAACCAGGGGAAGTGTTTTATTTCCTATGGCATAACACTGTTTAAGAAGTTCTGCAAACTCGTAACGCGGCCTGAAACATTCTTTCATAAAACGCCAGGCAAACAGACCGAGTGTGCCGATTTCTACAACTACGTTTTTTAGAAGATTGTTTTTCATGGTAACGAATACAAAGTTTAGTAAATCCCCGGGCCGGGTTCATGAGCAAGATCATACGGATAACTGACATTTGTTGGCCCAAAGGCCTTACGGTCAAAATAAATTTGTTGTAAAAATTCAGCATCATGAAAACGATACTTGTACCTACAGACTTTTCTCCCATTGCTAACACTGCATTAAATTATGCTATACATGTTGCAGGGAAACTCAAATCAAAAATCTACCTGCTGCATTCCTACCAGGTGCCTGCGCCTATTGGTGAAGTGCCATTTGCCGTGTTGAACGATGAGCGTCGTATGCTGAAAGAAGAATCAGAGAAAAACCTCCTCGAGGCTTCCGTTAAAGTTGGGAATGCCGGAATAGCCTATGAATACATTTCTGTAGAGGGTGATGCTGTGGATTCTATTTTACAAGCCGTTAAAGAAAAGAAGGCAGAAATGATCATTATGGGCGCAAAAGGTGAAACGAATCTTCTAGACGCAATCTTCGGAAGTGTTTGTTTAAAAGTTATGGAAAAGGCAAGTTGTCCGGTGATGGCAATACCAAACGATACGGTGATTACAAAGCCTGTAAAACACATTACCTTTGCAACGGATTATCATCAAAGTGATTTTGCCGCCATTGACAGGGCTGTGGAAATAGCCGGACTAAGTCAGGCTGAATTGAATATCCTTCATATTAGCGACGCAGAAATCGGCGCAGATGAAGAAAAAATCATGATGCGTAATTTCATGGAAAAAGTGAAGAAGAGATCCAACTATACAAAGCTGTCCTTCCAGGTAATACATGGTTATAAAGTGGAAGAACGTCTTCAACAATACGTGGAAGACGAAAACACAGACATGTTAATGTTATCTACTCATTATCGCGGTTTTTTTGACAGGATTTTCGGAACCAGCATAACCAAAGATATTGCCCGGAATACAAATATTCCAGTTCTTGCTTTTCATCATAATGCTAATGCAGCAGTTAAGCTTATTTAAAGAGCGCTTAAAATGTAAATGAAAGAGGATAACAGAGTCCTGCAAAAATAAAAATCCCCGCTTCTTAAAAGAACGGGGATTTTTTGTTGTTGTTTGGTTTATCGGAACTTAGAGTCTTTCTGATAAAAAGGCATTAAACTCCTTACGCAGAAGGTTGAAATTTTTCTCAAACGATTCCATCATCGAACGTTCTTCGGTATGGTCCTCTGTTTTACGATGGTCAACCGCCACAGGATTACTCTTTATACTGTTTTGAATTTCTTTTTCTTCGCGTTTGATGTGATGGCGAAGCTTGTCGGAATTGTTTTTCTGAATAAACAGCTGGTTTTGGAAATGCTCCACGCTTTTTCTCACCTCGTTAGCTGTATTTTTACTATTTACTTCTTCAAGTTTCTGTTGCATAATCTTCATTTCGTCGTTATAAAAATCGAGTTTGTTTAACCAGCCGCTGTGGTCGTAATGCTGGGAATAAATGCTTGTTTTCATATGTTTAACAGGTTAATTGTTTACCTGTTACAAAGGTGGTTAGAGCTTGCTCAGAATCCGATGAGAACAATCAATACCCTATATGATCTATATCATGTTTATCAGGCTTTTTTTTACGAACTTTGAATAAAAATAGAACCGCCACCGCAGCGCTAAAGCGGATAAAACATGACTACAAATTTTCAAATAGCTGAACTGCTGGTAAGGGTGTTTGCCGGTATTCTTTTCTTATACCAGGGCTACGATAAACTCTTTCGTATTAAAATGCCGGGTGTGATAGCTGCCTTCAGTGCTGATGCGGAGAGCAACCACGTTCCACGCCCTATAGTAAACATTGTAGCTTACTACACCAGTATTGTGGAGTTCCTGGGTGGTCTTTTGCTGGTTTTTGGTTTATTTACATCTTATGCATTATATGCCCTGGGTATTGACCTTATATTGGTATGCCTGGCGTTTTCTTATATGACCCCAATCTGGGATATGAAACATGTGTTTCCAAGGTTGATACTCGTGGTAACACTGCTGGTGTTTCCTGAAGAGTCGCATTATTACAGGCTGGACCATTTTGTCGGATCAAAATAAATCAAGACACCATGAAAAACGTTAAACAATATTACAAGGAACTGGGCAGACTTTTGTATGCCATAGCAATAGCCGATGGCGCTGTACAGGCTGAAGAAGCAGACGAACTGCATTCCTTCGTTATGAAAGAACTGGCACATTACGAAAAAACCTACGATTCGTCCGGGATGAACCAGGCTTTTTATGTGGACTTTGAATTTGAGGAAAATGTAAAGAGTCACGGGCCGCTCGACAATGCCGTTGCAGTTTTTAAAAGCTTTATAGAGCATAATGCAGAAAAAGGCGATCAAGCTCTAATTGAGCGTTCGATTAGTCTTATGGAAACGGTGGCTTATGCATACTCAAAGAAGAATGAAAAGAATATTCTTGAGCAGGTAAAATCTGTCACCAGGCATTTGGCTGACTTAAAGAACCTTTAGTAATGACAATTGCAGAAATAAGACACAAACTCCTGAGTGGTGAAATCAGCGATAAACAATTTTTGGAATTGCTGAACCAGCTGGAGTATGAAGAGGACCTGGAGCCTGAAGAGTCTGTCATTGCAAACGAAAGCCAGGAACGCCAGATGCTTAAAAAACTGCTTGAATACAGTATGCTGTTGGTTATTCTGGGTATAACAGTGCTTTTGTCCTACTGGAACAAAGTGGACATAACATTAACGATTAGTATATTATCTATTGTTACCGGCTATGTATTAGGCAGAATCCGGTAAGTGTTTTAGTTCAAATATGGTTACTATAAAAGAAGACATGTCGCTGTTGGATATTCAAAATGTTTTTACCGGAGAATTTCCATACTTAAAAATTGGATTTTTCAGAACGGCTCTCCCGGAAGAAAATGGGAATAGAAAAGTGTTTCTTAAACAAGATGTGCGTGTGAGGAATAAAAGTAAAGAGGATACTGGTCAGAATTTTGTGATCCGGGAAGAGATGACGGTGACGGAGCTTGAACAGTTGTTTAAAAAGCAGTTCGGTTTGTCGGCGCAAATTTTCCGGAAGTCTGGCAGGACCTGGCTGGAGACTAAAATGACGAGCGACTGGAGCCTTAAGAAACAAAACCACCAGGGCTTTGAGCTAAGCGTTATTATTTAGTTGGCCGAGACAAAAAAATAAAGCGCGACTCTACAGCCGCGCTTTTTGTATTTTTTTAAGTGCTTATTAAAATACCTTCTTTACCAAGCTGTTTGATTTATCGCTGATACGAATGATCACCGGTTCGTTCCATTTTGGAAGATTTATTTCCTCCCGCTCGTAATTGCGTTTCAACAGCTGTCTGCCTAGCAGATCACAAACGTCTACCACTATTGGATATTGGAAACCTTGCGGAATAATGGTAAGTGTCTCTGTGCCAGATTTAATGAGTGTGTTTACATAATGTTGTTCTTCAAGACCGGTTACGTTATTTCTTCTGAAAACGATTTCAAACCGTGTGTTAAATGTAACGGTAGATGTATCGGTAAACAGGTAGTCAAA
>JAEUTM010000567.1 GCA_016788025.1 Bacteroidia bacterium | reverse complement strand
ACGAACTTGGAACTGCTTTCAGGGATCTTGGACGCGACAACGCACGCTAACACGCCTTAAAACGACTGACACAAGTACCCGGAAAAATTCCAGTAAGCCGCTGCAACGGTCGAAGAGAAAGGATTAATAAGGTTATTGAATCAGTCGTTTTTTTTAACCTATTCTAAACACAATTTTATGAAAATCTCTAAAAACATTGATGTTGTTAGTTCTATCACAAAAGAAGATTTTGAAAAAAACTACCTGAAACCACAAAAACCTCTTATTATCAAGGGTTTTGCAAGCCTTTATCCTGCGGACAAAAAATGGGATATCGATTTTCTTAAAGACTATTGTGGCGATGTGGACGTAGAGTTGTTTGATAACAATATTACAAAGCACAAATCCACTGCTTTTACAACACCCGATCTTACGATGCGTTTCAGCGACTACGTTGATATCTTAAAACGCGAACAACCTTCAAATCTAAGGATGTTCCTGTTTAACATGTTTAAGAAACGTCCGGGTCTGAAAAAGTATTTTCCATATCCTTATTTGTTCGATGGAATTCTTGGTAAAATGGGCTTCATGTTTTTCGGGGCTAAAAATATTAAGGTGCGGATCCATCAGGATATAGACATGTCGAATGTATTATTGACTCAATTTCATGGAAGAAAAAGGGTGGTGTTGATCGATCCTAAATATTCAACCTTATTGTATCGTCTGCCATTTACAACCTATTCTCTTGTTGATCTCGACAATCCCGACTACGAAAAATACCCAGGCTTAAAATACGTGGAAGCACAGGAATGTGTTCTCGAAAAAGGCGATGCATTATTTATGCCGAGCGGGTACTGGCATTATATCACCTACCTCGACTGGGGTTATGCTGTAAGTTATCGCGAACTGGCCATTAGCCTGAAAATGAAATGGCGTGGATTAGTGTCGCTTGCGTTTTTGATGCCTTTTGATAAAGTGATGAATTATTTGTTTGGAAAGAAATGGCTTGCTTATAAAGAAAAGGTTGCCGATGAAAAAGCTTACCGTTTGGCTCTTCACATAGAAGCAGAAAACAGAATAATGAGTTTCCGGAAGAGGCAACCGGCAAATGTTGTGTTTCAAGCACAGGTGAACAGAAGTTAAATGAGTAAGCAGTTTGCAGTTGCAGTTTCCAGTAGAACGGCATACTGTTAATTGTATGCTGCCAATTAATCACTGGATAGATTCTTCAGGCATTTCTTCAGATCTATTCCTTTTCCAAGAATTCCTGTAAAAAGATCTCCGGTTTTTTCAACGCGTTTTAAAATGTTAAAGAGGGTAAAGTCTTTCGGACTGAGCCCTTTTTTCACTTCTTTCCATAACAATGGCGTAGAAACTGTGGCGCCTTCTTTTGGTCTTAAGCTATAAGCGCTGGCGATTGTCTGGCCACGAAGGTTTTGTAAATGATCTAAATAAATTTTTGAATTTCCCCTTTTCTTAAGATTACGCTCCAGGGTGGTAAATGAAGGTAAAAGTTCATTTGTCAATACACAGATTAGTTCCGCAAAGTCTTTCACCTGGTCGTACGTGTATTTTTTTTGCATGGGGATATATACGTGCAATCCAGTGGCTCCTGATGTTTTACAAAATGCTTCGGCTCCCGCACGGTCAAGAACTTCTTTTACCGCATTTGCCGTTTCTATAACCTGTTCAAATGTGTTCTTGCTTGATGGATCAAGATCAATCACCAGGTAGTCGGGTTTATCAAGTGCTTTAATTGTTGAATGCCATGGATTTAATTCAATGCAGCCAAGATTATTCAAATAGGCGAGTGTAGCGGCGTTGTTACAAATAATATAGTCAATGTCTTTATTGGTTGATTCAGAAAATAGTTTCACGCTATCTACCCACTCTGGCGCGTCATCACCCGCGTCTTTGTGGAAGAATCCCGGCTTGCCAATCCCATTCGGACTGCGGTAAAGCGATTGGGGCCGTCCCTTTAAATAAGGCAATATGTAAGAACTCATCGATTG
>JAEUTM010000564.1 GCA_016788025.1 Bacteroidia bacterium | reverse complement strand
ACAACATACACCCGCTCCATGATGCTTGTTATCGGAATCAAAGCCTCAAAAAATATAAACGGCCCGGTTACGATCAACCACGCAGAATGATGCTCCAATAGCCTTTCCATCATTTGACGCCATATATGCAATGGCATTTTTTTTATTTGCAAAAGAAAAGAGAATGTTCTTTATTACCTGCTCATTGCGGTCCTTATCATTACGTTCAAGCGATTGCATGATCAGATTAAACACTGTATGATAGTCTTCTGTTTCTTTTACTTCAAGTCCATCCTTCTGCGCTTTGTTAATGCTTTTTCTCTTTTCGGAAGAGAGATTGTTCCAGAGTGCTTCTTCGCTCTTGTGAAGATCTATCAGATAAGAATACCGTGTTTTAGAAATAAATCCCTTCCAGGTAAATGGCTGCGTATCGGCAGCGTGGTAAGGTAAATACAAATTAAAATAAGGTACAGACAAGGCATCAAAATAATCGGCTACCAACGTCGATACATCTTTATCGAAGCTGTGTCTCCCCACAACTGATTCTGCAGGATTAACATAAAACAGAGCTGAGTTTGGAGAAAAAGGCGGCGTGATTACAAACGTGATTCCCTTCTTTTTAAACCTAAAATAAATGAAACAACCAATGACCTCGTTATTTTTATTCAGAATGGCGCATTGCCTGATACTCGCTTCCGGGTACACGTTAAGCCATTGTTCTGAATTAAACAGTAAAGCGTGCTTCTCCACAAACTGTTTCAAATCTGGGTAACCGGCAGAGGATTTATTTAGCTCAACAATTGTCAAAATAATTCGCGTTTTCTTAATTTAAGTGCAATTTCCAGAGGCAAACTGGCCTTATTAACGGTGTAATAGGGGAACAACTCTCCGCCAAAACTCCTGAAAAATTTTTCTACTCCTTTTAGCATGGACCCTTCGAAATCAAAAATTCTGCAACCCAATTCCTTAGACCTTTCAATGCTTTTTAATACCAGGAGATTATTAATACCTCCAAGTCCCGCTGTTTTGTCAACTCCACCGAGCAGGTAATAACAGGTGTTTCTATCATAAATACAAAATACAATACCAATCAGTTTACCTTCTTTCCATGCTTCTGCGCTAAAAGAATTGTTTTCATCAGCAAAGCGTTTAAATACCCCTTCAAGCTCCGCATCATAAACATTAGCTCCGGCCGTATTCAGAGCATTTTTAAAAAACGCATATAATTCTTCTTTCTTGATTGTATTGAAGGAGACGCTTACATTTTCCTTCACCGCCTTATTAATTACATTTCGGTTCTTTGGATCAAAATTAGATACGATCTGTTCAAGGCTTAAAGCAAGATCAATACGATAAGTGTAGTTAGGAACAACCTTATATTTTTCCCAGATAAAGGGTTGGAGATCCACCACTTCAGACGGAAATGCCAGTATGGTTAATTTTGCTTTTTGTGCAGAAATAAAATTACAAACCTCGGTGAGCACTTCTTTGGAAAAGGTTGTCCGGGAAGCATTATTCTTACTTTCGGTTGCAAAGAAAAAACAACAATGTGGTGTATAAGGCGGAAGTTTTATGAAATCGAGTCCAAATTTTTTCACTTTCAGAAAACAAAATCCACCTATTAACTGATGCTCATCTT
>JAEUTM010000533.1 GCA_016788025.1 Bacteroidia bacterium | reverse complement strand
CGCATATCGGCACTCTTGTTAAGGATAGAAATCCTGAAATACTCTGGACGGTGCTGCGTGAGCTGGTGAAAACAGATGTTGAATTCAGGAAGCAGCTTGAAATTAAACTTGTTGGAAAGGTAGATTTTTTTGTAAAGGAGCGTCTGAAAAAATACGGTCTGGACAAATACGTGCGCTGGATTGAATACCTGCCTCACGCGGAAGTGATAGAGGAGCAACGCCGTTCGAAGGTGTTGCTTCTTCTTGTAAATAATACAAAAAACGCTAAAGGAATTTTAACCGGTAAATTTTTTGAATACATGGCCAGTGACGCGCCCATTCTGGCTATTGGCCCGGTTGACGGAGACCTCGCAAAAATAATGAGAGAAACAAACACCGGGTTTATCAGTGATTTTAATGACGGCGATACACTGAAAAAAAACATTCTTGCGTGGTTCAATGGTGGAACGATGGGAAGAAATGAAGGAGCGGTTCAGAAATACAGTCGTTATGAACTTACGCGGAAACTCTGTGGTATTCTTGATACCCTCCAGGTTCACGATTAAACAGCGAGCTTATTCAGCTTGTCGATGAAGAACAATGACAGTTTATTCGTGTAGAATTTTTCCTTAAACTGTCCTACCCATTGGATCCCGTGAATGGCGTTTGTAAGAAAAATCTCGTCACCATTCATAAGCGTATATGTTGTAATAGGGCTCTCGAAGGTGAGTATTTTGTTTTCTGTAGCCAGGCTCATAATCTGTTTTCGCATAATACCTGCTACACAACCTTCTGTAAGGGGCGCCGTGTAAAGCGTACCGTTCTTCACCACAAAAATATTAGAACTGATGCTTTCGCAAATTGTTCCGTTTTCATTAATGAGGAAGCATTCGTCGAGTTTCATGCTTTGTTTGGCAATTCCAGCCATTACGTACATTAAAGAGTTCCCACTTTTGATATTGGAGAGTTTATTAATGGATTTTTTAATATCGGCGTAAATATCTACCCAATATCCTTTTTGATTTAACTCATAAGGTCCTGGTAACTCTTCACTTTCTATTAAAAAGGAGATGTCGTTAGTATCAGGAGTATAATATCCTCCTTCGTTTCTGAAAACGGTGAGCCTGATCCGGACATGTGGTGCATGCGAGTTATGCTTAACCAGCTGACCGATAAATTCCTGAATGTTTTCAGTATTAAGTTCAGCCGGAAGATTCATGCGAAGGACCGTCATTCCTAGTTTTAACCGGGTGATGTGGTCGCGAAGGAACATTATTTTATTGTTGCAGATGCGGATTGTTTCGAAAAGGGAGTCTCCGTAACGGAAGGCGCGGTTGTTAAATGATACGCTGGGTTCGTAAATACTGATTAAATGTCCATTTAATATGCAATATTTATCCTTGGCCATCGTCAACTCATAGCTTTGGGATACAAATTTTCAAAATAAAAGACGGTAAACTCTTCATTATCAATTTATTTAATAACAATCCAAAGTTAATGGTGTATTTTGGGACGAAAATGTCACCTTAACAGAGGCAGAAAGTATGACAAAGTTGCGTTAATAACTATTTTGCACCTTATTTGATATAAAAGCCATTACAATTACATTTGATAATCACTAAAAACAAAAATTATGTTTGATAATAATGAATTCCGGAAATATGCCACCAAACATGCTGGCATTAATAGTTTAACTTACGACAGCTATACCTCCCGTATACAATCTTCTCTTACTCCTTATATTATTGAAGAACGTTCATTAAACGTTGCTCAGATGGACGTGTTTTCGCGTTTGATGATGGACCGTATTATATTTTTAGGAACAGGGATTAACGATCAGGTAGCGAATATCGTGCAGGCGCAACTATTGTTCCTTGAAAGTGTTGATGCTAAAAAGGATATCCAGATCTATGTAAACTCTCCTGGTGGCAGTGTCTATGCCGGATTAGGTATTTACGATACAATGCAGATCATTAAGCCTGATGTTGCAACCATTTGTACCGGAATGGCGGCGAGTATGGGTGCAGTGCTTCAGTGTGCCGGTGCAAAAGGAAAACGTACGGCATTGAAACATGCAAGGATTATGATTCACCAGCCTTTAGGTGGCGCAGAGGGACAGGCAAGTGACATCGAGATCACAGCACGTGAGATCCAGAAATTAAAAAAGGAGCTTTATGATATCATCGCTCATCATAGTGGTCAGCCTTATGAAAAAGTATGGGCCGACAGCGATCGCGACTATTGGATGATAGCGCAGGAAGCCAAAGAATATGGCATGATAGACGAAGTTCTGGAAAGAAAATAAATGCAAAAAAAGCCCCTTCAGACTCAGTTTTGAAGGGGTTTTTGTTTAAAATATCACAAAATAGGGCTCATTTGATTTTGTGCTTTTAACGCATTTAAATATATTTGAGAATAACATAATAATAAACACAACTCAACATGAAACAATTTCTTTCTTTGGCCCTGATTGCTGCTACAATGAGCCTTGCGGCACAGCCGAAAAAAGCCCCCAAAATGGCACCGGTTTTATCACCGGGATATTATGTAGGCGCTAAAAATGACACTACCAAAGGTGAAGTGCAGACTAATCCGGAAGATGAAACGGAATTATATAAGACCTTTAATTTTAAACCGGCAAAAGGTGGAAAAGTAATGCCGGTTAGTCCGACCAAAGCAAAAGCATATGGTTACGACGAAAAGCACTTTGTACAAATTGAAGAGGGTGGCGAAAAAATTTACCTTGAGCGTTTGGCAGAGGGTAGAATCAACTTCTTTAAGTTCCGTTTTAATGGTAAGATAGATGGTTACCCTGCGATTGAATCAGTGTATTACATCCAGGATACACGTGGCGAAGGCGAAGATGCCAAATTGAAAGAAATTGGTAAAATCTCAACTAAG